>JALQYJ010000161.1 GCA_023254175.1 Runella sp.
TCCTCTTTAATTTATACATCCATTTAAAGGCTTTATTTTACTTACAGTTTAATTAATACTGAATAATGGTATAATACTACGCAAATGTAGAGAAAAAGCCGTATAAACCAAATTTTATAACCTGCAATTTTTGACTTTTTAAATAGCCTTTAAATTTTTATGATTTTACGTAAAAAAGTTAACGCGGTTACACACGGGGTTACATACGGGGTTACAAATTTAACAAATAAAACAAATAATAAATTTTTTACTTTTAATGGAAAAACAATGATTCTAAAAGATTGGTAAGAAGAAATGAATATAAATTATTCCAAATTAAGAAGTAGAATTTATGATAATTGGTCAATAGAAAAAGCATTCTTCAACTTCAAATCTCCATCCGAAAGAGGTTGATAAAACGAGGTTTGGTACGTAATTTCTGCCGAAATTCGTTTCAAATAAACTTCTAATCTTATGTTTTTAGTACTTAATGTGCCTCCCGTAACAGTGTTCTTTTAGCCGTTTTTGGTGTCGTAGCCCAAATGCTATACATACACACCTACGTTGCAAATAATTAGGTAGGGCTACATCTAGCCCTACCTAATTATTACTATTTCTTCTGAAACAAAGCTGCGTCTAACGAATATTCTCCTGCACCTGTCAACAACAAAGTTAAAGCGGGAATTAGATACAGAAGTGCGTGCTCTTTATCTCCAAACGGGTCGCTGCCATGAATAACGAAGGCGATGACAAAAAAAAGACCGATTTCTACAACGGCAGCTACGCGCGTAAACAAGCCCAAAATCAGTAAAATAGGTACAGCTACTTCGCCAAAGACCGTCATAAAATGCGAAAACCGAACTCCCAAATGCAGCGGGTCTGGGAAATCATTAGCGCCGTCGAGAAAGCTAAGAAGTTTGTCATAACCGTGAGGAATAAGCATGATAAATACCAAAACGCGGAGCAAAAGTAGTCCTAAATCAGTGAATGATTGTGACGACGAAGGCTTAAAAAATGAGAACATAAGACGAACTAGATTGTTGTTGGATGAGTAAAAAATGTTAACTATAACTAATCAGAAGAACAACACTCATACCAGAATAAATTCACAATACAGTTATTTTAGGTACTTACGTAAAGGACATTTTTTGAGCGATTGAATGCCTTTTATCACCAATTCCGTGTTTAAGCTTCCCCCAAATTCGTTCATAAAATGGCTATTGCCCCTTTGGCCTCGGTTTCGTCGATGTATTTGCGCATGTACCAGCCGAAGATGTGTACTGTTTCACGCTTTTTAGTGAGTTGATTATCAATTTTTTGTATTTCTTCGCCAATGCCTTTGTAGGAAAGTAAAAGCAACAAGTGAGCGCATAAAAATTATAAGTTTATAACAAGGTATAGTGTTGGGAAAAACAAAGCAAAAAACCTTCACGCACCCTCCTGTATAGTCCCAAAGTAACTTAGAACCCGAAAAAATCTAACCAAAATCGACCTTTACGTAGGTAAGTCGACTAACGCCAAATTTACCCTGAGTGAGAACATAAGTTTAAGGAGCTAAACCCTAACCCAAACTTGACAGTTTAAAAGCCAAAAGAATGTGTAATTTTGCTCGCGAATAGTTGTCCATTGCATGAAGTTTCCCCAAAAACACATAGCCATTCTTGGCTCAACGGGTTCGATTGGAACCCAAGCCCTCGACGTAATTGCGGCAAATCCTGAATCGTTTACTGTCGAAATTCTTACCGCCCAAAACAATGCCGACCTGCTGATTGAGCAAGCCGCCGCATTTCGGCCTAATGTGGTCGTTATTGCCAATGAGGTGTTGTACGACAAAGTATTTAATGCCCTCGATCCACTTGGGATTCAGGTGTATGCAGGTGCTAAGGCCATTGCAGACGTGGTTCAGATGGATTCCATTGATACCGTACTGACGTCAATGGTAGGGTATTCGGGATTGATTCCGACCGTAAAAGCCATTGAAGCAGGAAAACAAATTGCTTTGGCCAACAAAGAAACGTTAGTGGTGGCGGGAGAATTGGTAACGGCTTTAGCGCGCGAAAAAGGGGTAAATATCTACCCCGTTGACTCCGAGCATTCGGCCATTTTTCAGTGCATTGTTGGGGAGTTTCATAACCCCATCGAAAAAATATTGCTGACTGCTTCGGGTGGGCCGTTTCGAGGCAAAACCCGCGATGAACTTTTGCAAGTGACCAAAGCTCAAGCCCTAAAACACCCCAATTGGAGCATGGGAGCCAAAATCACCATAGATTCGGCTTCGTTGATGAACAAAGGCTTGGAAGTCATTGAAGCAAAATGGCTGTTCCGGCTAGAAGCTTCCCAAATCGAGGTGGTGGTGCATCCTCAAAGCATCATTCACTCCATGGTGCAATTTGAGGATGGGAGTATCAAAGCCCAAATGGGACTGCCCGATATGCGACTCCCGATTCAGTTTGCATTGACCTACCCACACCGCCTGAAAACAGATTTCCCTCGTTTTAACTTTGCACAGTATCCATCCCTCACATTTGAGCAGCCCGACTTAAAAACTTTTCGTAATTTGCAATTCGCTTTCGATGCACTCGAACGGGGCGGAAACATGGCCTGCATTGTGAATGCCGCCAATGAAATAGCGGTAGCGGCGTTTTTACAAGATAAAGTTGGTTTTCTGCAAATGTCAGACCTTATCGAAACTTGTATGAACACCGTAGCGTTTATTCAACAACCAACCCTCGACGATTATATCGAAACTGACACCGAAACACGCCGTATAGCCGAAAGTTTACTGTCAAAATAGCGACTATGTCCCAAGTACTGAACATACCCTCCAGGAACGACGACGAATTCTTCGCTTTTTGCGAGGCAAACCGTCGCAATGGAATGCACTTTGAGCGGGACAAATACGGAAGAATCATTTTTATGTCACCTACTGGGAGTGTTGGATGCCACAACGATGGCGAAATTTTTGTTGAAATAAAACTTTGGAATAGAGGTACTAAAACGAAAAAACATACATGATTTTTAGCCCTCAAAATACCAATCCTGAAAAACAACCGTTTGGTGTTATCAACGGAGGAGAAGTCTTGAAAGGATTAGAAATTGACCTAGCAACGGTTTTTGAAGATATTGATTAATGACTAACTAAACGTGTGTAAACGCACATACAAACTCAAAGAATGGAAATTTTAGTAATGGTTGGACAGTTGATTTTGGGACTGTCGATTTTAGTAGGATTACACGAATGGGGGCATCTTATCACAGCCAAGATGTTCGGAATGAGGGTAGAAAAATACTTCATTGGGTTTCCGCCCAAAATATGGTCGATTCAACGTGGTGAAACAGAATACGGTTTTGGGGCAATACCTCTAGGTGGTTTTGTAAAAATTTCGGGCATGGTGGATGAATCGTTGGATACCAAAAATTTAACGGCAGAACCTGAACCATGGGAGTTTCGTGCCAAACCCGCCTGGCAGCGTTTGATTGTCATGCTAGGAGGTATCATCGTTAATGTGATTACAGGAGTATTTATTTTTATCGCCATTACCTACTCCGAAGGATACGACTACCTTGCTACAAAAGATGTAAAGTACGGAATTGTGGCTCATAAGTTAGGCCAAGAGATAGGATTGCGGACGGGAGATAAAATTGTGGCTATCAACGGCAAACCGTTTGATGATTTTGCTGAAGTTCGTAAAGTATTTTTGGAGTCGAATAGCTACTACACAGTAGAGCGTAACGGGGAAAAGGTGGACATTTATGTGCCTAATAACTTTATCGAAAAGATTTCTGATAAGAAAAACGCGGGTGAGTTTATTGACCCAATCTACCCCTTTTCTATCAAAGAAGTGACGCCTGGTATGCCAGCGTCAAAATCGGGTCTGTTAGCAGGTGATAAAATCGTGAAGGTAAATAATCAACCTATTCAGTATTACCACGAAATCAGAGCGGCATTGGCCAATTTGAAAAATAAAAAAGCAATTTTGGAAGTCGACCGTAAAGGAAAAGTAGTAAACCTAAACGTGGACGTGCCCGAAGATGGTAAAATAGGCTTCTACCCCGAGCTAGGTCTTACCACCACGCACATCAATTACTCGTTTGGCGAGTCAGTAGCGATTGGTACCCAAAAAGCATTTAGCGTAGTGACCGATAACATCCGTGGGTTTGGCAAAATCTTCCGCGGTGAAGTATCTGCCTCTAAAGCATTGAGTGGTCCAATTGGGATTGCTCAAATGTTTGGTGGCATTTGGGATTGGGGACGTTTTTGGTTCCTCACAGGCTTATTGTCGATGGTATTGGCATTTATGAACATACTGCCGATTCCAGCCCTTGACGGCGGTCACTCTGTTTTGTTGGTTTACGAAATGGTAACGGGTCACAAGCCGTCAGATAAGTTCTTGGAAGCCGCTCAGAAGGTAGGTATGGTGATTCTACTTGGATTGATGGTTTTCGCCTTTGGAAATGATATTTTTAAACTCTTCCGTTAGTATGAGTTTAGTAGCTAACTCGCGCAGAGACGTAAAGTCGCAGAATTTCTTTGCGCCTCTGCGTCTCTGCCTGATTCTCTTCTTGTGTCTCAGCTCTCTTGGCTTTAAAAAACATGATTTCCATACCAGTATTACTCGAATGGACTATAATGCCAAAGAAAAATCGTTTGAGGTTAGTATTCGAGTGTTTACAGACGATTTGGAAAAAGTGCTTTCCAAAGAAAACGGAGGGCAAAAGTTTGTAGTCGTCAATAATGATAAAAACGATACTTTTGTTGAAAAATACATTCGTAAGCACTTTGCCCTAATCACTACTGCCAAACAAAAAAAGCCGTATTCGTACATCGGGAAAGAACAAGAAGCCGACGCCACTTGGGTATACGTAGAAATTCCCTGCGCCGAAGCTTTGACAGGCTTTTCCCTCCAAAACAGCATTATGCTTGATTTTTTTGACGACCAAGTCAATCTTGTCAACTTCAACTACCAAGGCCAGAAGAAGTCGTATATCTTTAAAAATGAGGATAAAGTTCTTCCTCTTGGATTGTAATATTCAACAAAGGTTCGTATCTTTGCACCCCAAATTTTTTACTTTTTTAATTACTTTAAAAAGTCGGTATCATGCCAAAAGTTAAAACCAATTCAGGTGCCAAGAAGCGTTTTAAAATGACTGGCACTGGTAAAGTTAAGCGTAAACACGCTTTCCACAGCCATATTTTGACTAAGAAATCAACAAAGCGTAAGCGTGGCCTCGTTGGGTTCACCGTTGTTGATGACACAAATATGGATCGCATCCGTTTGATGCTCAAGTTCTAATTAAGTGCTCTAAAGCACAGGTTCATTGTTGCACCCGATTGTTGGTTTAACAAGTGCTTCTAAATAAGCCACCAACCATCAAAAAACTACAAAATTATGCCACGTTCGGTAAACCACGTTGCGTCGCGAGCTCGCCGCAAAAAAGTATTAAAATTAGCAAAAGGTTACTACGGCCGTCGTAAAAACGTATGGACAGTAGCCAAAAACGCCGTTGAGCGCGGTCTTAACTACGCTTATGTAGGCCGTAAACAAAAGAAAAGAAATTTCCGTGCCTTGTGGATTCAGCGTATCAACGCTGCGGCTCGTCAAGAAGGATTGTCTTATTCTGCATTGATGGGTAAAGTTCACGCGGCAGGTGTTGAACTGAACCGTAAAGTACTTGCTGACCTTGCAATGAACCACCCAGAGGCGTTCAAGGCAGTAGTAGAAAAAGTAAAATAGTTGGGAAAAACCACGCTTCGAGCGTCGTTTTTTTATAAAAGGTAACGAATTAAATTTCGTTACCTTTTATTTTATCATTTACTCGAACTTTTAAAAACAAATAGATGTTTTAGCCTTAATTAAAGTCTATTTCTCTTTTAATGAAAATGATGTTCCGCCGATTCCTTGCCTTTTTTATGGCGCTTGTCGTTTTAACGGCAAGTACGGGCTTTGGCGTGGTTGAGCACCACTGTATTCTGAGAGGGAAATCCCTGCATTTAGCTGCATTTGACAAAAAAAAGTGTGGTAGCTGCGTAAGCACCAAAGAGTCAGAAACTCCTGCTGGCCAAACCATTATCAAAAAAAGAACCTGCTGCGAAGACCAACAACGCTACGAAAATGTAGAAGTAACTTCTTCGGTGGCACAATGGGTAGCCAAGTTATTAAAAACAACGGCCGACTGGGCTATCGAGACATTTGTAGCGGTCTTTAAAGTTGTATTTGAGTTCTTCTTGCCTGCTTCGGTGGGCTCTTCTTCTGTTTATTCTTTTACTTCTTTTTTTCACGGGCGAAGCCTACTTTCGTTTGTGCAGTCTTTTTTGATTTAGAAATCCCATACGCATGAGACTTTCTCATGGTAGTACATTTTGGGGAATTTTAAATCACACAATAATGGTATTTTACGTCAAAAACATGGTGTGTGACCGCTGCAAAATGGTGGTCAGGCAGCTATTTTCTCTCGCTAATTTTCAAGTTCAACAGGTTCAGCTCGGAGAGGTGGAGGTAGCAGAACCTGTTACTTCTACGCAAATAAAAGCCGTCGCGGCTCGGTTGCAAGAATACGGTTTTGAACTACTTGAGGATAAGCGAGTTCGTACGGTTGAAAAAATCAAAACAACAGTTTTGGAACTGATTCGGACTTCTTCCTTGGATTTAAAGGTAAACTTTTCCAATTACTTGGCAGAAAAGCTTCATCGAGATTACAACGGCCTGAGCACGCTATTTTCTTCGCTCGAAGGTATGACGATTGAGCAATACACAATTCGTCAGAAAATTGAACGTGCCAAAGAACTCTTAGCATACGATGAACTAAGTCTTAGCCAAATCGCCGACGAACTTCACTACAGTAGCGTTGCTCATTTGTCAAACCAATTTAAAAAGATTACGGGGATGACACCAAGTCAATTTAAACAATTGGCACACAAAAACCGACAACCATTAGATGTATTAGGTGACAAATAAAAGGATGTAAAACAACCCCAAAATTGTGTAACAACTGCTCAGGAAGCTCCAATTATCTTTGTTTTGAAAAAAGTTATACAATTGACTATCTAAAGATATGAAATTAAAGCATTTAACAATACTAATTCTAGGAGTACTCATCGGTGGTTCTCTTAATGCCCAACGCGTTACTGGGCTAGTAAAAGAACAGATAGGAAAAGAGAAACGGCCATTGGTAGGCGTAAACGTTTTTTGGCTAGGAACTAACATCGGTTCAGCTACCGATACAACAGGACGATTTAATCTAGCGCGCTCGGCAAAGTCTAATCAATTGGTGTTGAGCTATATTGGCTATAAAAGTGATACGTTAAAAATTACAAACCAAGACAACCTTGAGATTGTATTAGTGGCTGACGGACAGCTAAGCGAAGTAGTTGTACGAGGGACTTCCTCGCAAATCGACCGCCTAAACCCCATTCAAACGGAAATCATAACGACCAAAGCCCTTGCCAAAGCGGCTTGTTGTAATTTGTCGGAAAGTTTCGAAACCAATGCTTCGGTGTCGGTGAGTTTGAGCGATGGAGTGACGGGTGCCAAACAGATTCAGTTTTTGGGGCTGGGTGGGCAATACGTTCAAACCAACGTCGAAAACATTCCCAATATCCGTGGTTTGGGTACAACTTTTGGCCTCAACTACATTCCAGGAACGTGGATACAAAGTATCGACATTGGCAAGGGAGCAGGCTCCGTTGTCAATGGCTATGAAAGCTTGACGGGGGCAATTAATGTCGAATTGGTTAAGCCTGATGCTCGTGAGAAATTGTATTTTAATGCGTACGTCAACAATTTTGGTCGCGGAGAAGTGAATTTCAACGTCAATAAAAAACTCAATGAGCGCTGGTCAACGGGCATTCTTTCGCACGCAAGTACACTGCAAACGCGGGTGGATAACAACGGAGATGATTTTTTGGACATGCCCCTCTACACCCAACTCAATGCCATTAATCGTTGGCAGTATAAAAGCGACAAAATGATGGCACAGTTTGGGGTAAAAGCCCTCTATGAGAGCCGTTTGGGGGGCCAAGTAGGATTCCGTAAAAACATGCGCGGAACATCTCAGGCTTACGGTTTTGGCAATACAACTCGCCGCGTGGAGTTTTTCTCCAAAACGGCCAAAATGTACCAAGATAAGCCTTACAAAGGATTGGGATTCATCGTAAACGGACTAAACCACAACAGCGATTCATACTTTGGATTTGCCAATTACAACGCCCGCCAACAAACCCTGTATGCCAATCTGATATACCAGTCAATTATTGATAACACTAATCATAAATTTACTACAGGCTTGAGTTACTTGCTAGACGACTACAACGAAACCTATAAAGACCTTCACCTTATACGGACGGAGTCGGTACCAGGGGCATTTTTTGAATATACCTATAACTACCTCGACAAACTAACGCTCGTAGCAGGGATTCGGGCCGACGCTCATAATCTATTCGGTGCTTTTGTCACACCACGTCTGCACCTTCGTTGGCAGCCGTTTGAACAAACAACGCTCCGTTTGTCAGCAGGGAGAGGGCAGCGCACACCAAACGCCTTAGCCGAAAACTATGGCTTCTTGGTTAGTCAGCGGGCAGTTCGTTTTGTAGACGAGTTACGTCCCGAAGTTTCATGGAATTACGGTGCAAGTTTAACTCAGACGTTCCATCTGTTTGAAAAGCACTGGGATGTGATTGTGGACTATTATCGAACAGACTTCGAAAGTCAATTGATTGTTGATACAGATCATGCAAGCAGTACAGCCGCCCATTTGTATTTCTATAATTTACAAGGAAAATCGTTCTCGAACAGTTTTCAGGCAGAGTTAAACGGCCTATTATCAAAACGCACTGAAATAAAATTGGCATACCGTTTGTTTGACGTTTGGCAAACGATGGGGCAGCCTGTCAACGATATTCGCCTCATGGCTCGTATGATGGTTCCACGCGATAGAGTATTGTTTAATATCGGCTATACCTTACCGTATGATAAATGGAAGGCTGATTTGACGGTACAATGGAACGGGCAAGCCCGTGTCAACGACCCATTGCAATCGTTGGAAGCAACGTTGGATAGAAAGCCAATGCCAATTCTTTTTTCAAAACCCTACACCAATGTCAACGCGCAAGTGTCACGAGCGTTTCGGAAGTTTGAAGTTTATTTGGGAGGAGAAAATTTGCTCAATTTTAAACAATCGAACCCCATCATTAACGCACAAGACCCGTTTGGGAAGTACTTTGATGCAGGCCAAGTATGGGGACCCATTGTAGGCCGAATGGCCTATGCAGGAATTCGAATCAAAGTAAAGGATTAAATATAAATACAAGTAAACGTACATCATCAAACCCCAGTGTACGTAAATCATCAAAAAACTCCCCATCGGGGTTGGGGACTTTTAAACCAATGAAACAATTAACATTCCTTTTTGTGCTCATACTGGGAGTAGTATTCAGCACAGCAGCTAGCAAGCCTGGCAAAGAAAAAGAAGTGAAAATCAAGACGTCGGCCGTGTGTGAAATGTGCAAAGAGCGCATCGAGAAGAACCTAACCCTCAGCAAAGGGGTGAGTGAAGCCATATTGAACCTTGAAGACAAGGTGGTGACTATCAAGTACAATCCTAAAAAAACGGACGAGACTGCGCTTCGTAAAGTGATTACTGATACAGGTTACGATGCCGATAGCCAAATGTGCAGTAAAACTGCCCACGACAAACTACCAGAATGCTGCCAAAAGGGAAACGAAGCACACGGGCATCATTAATTTCAAAGTCGAAAAACAGAAGGGAGCAAAAATGCTCCCTTTTTTGTTGAATCGTGAAAAGGGTTGCCTGTCGCTAAGCAGCCATTCACTCAAAGACACAATGACTACTTGCAAATAATTTAAAATCCAAGTGCGACTTGGTATCTTTCATTAATGTATTTTTCTAGGTCTGTAAGGGCTACATCGACGTTTTGGGGGCTTCTTAAATGACTGTAAGGAGGTGCCTCTACACCCGTCCCTGTAAAATAAGGCTGCAAAACCGCCTTGTGTTTTTTGATATAAGCGCCCATCGTTGTGGGGGTAAAGTCCGTTTCTATAAACGTTTTGACAGCTGCTTTATAGTAAGCAAAATAGGCAGGGTCATCGACAATATAACGTATCAAGGGCCATTGGCTCGTCACCGCTTTCATGTCCATACTTAGGGCAAATCTTGAATTATTGGCCCCACCACGCATCTGAAACGACAAATTGAGGTCGTAAGGAACCCAGTGGAGTACACCGTCGGTGTTGACTAAAAAATAGTTATGAGTAAGCACCCCGTACGAGTCCCAATTGCCAACAGTATTATTGACAGCCAAGTACCTCAAAAACTCTTTGACGTCAAAGATTGATTCAAGTTCTTTCTTCCATTGCGCATTATCACTTACACGTAAAGGGCTGTTGAGCGTGGTTATTAATTGCCTAACGTCCGAGTAATCGGCCAAAGTTTGATTATTTTGTTTTTCAAATTGGCTAATTAAAAACTGCTGCATGTTTGACTCAGGCTTATATACGTTACCTACCTTTTTGCCACTTTGAGTTTCTACCATGTGTTCTTCAACGGCCTCAATGGCCTGATAAACCCCACAGTTTCTTAAGCCTTGGCCAAAATCAAGAATAACCTTATAATAAGCGACTTTACAGGCCATTACGCCACTATTTCGAAAGAGTTGGGTAAGTAGTTTTTCTTTTAAAAAAGTGTCATCGCCGTAGCTTGGTGCAAACGAAAGTTCTTGAAAACCGTAGAAACGTTGGTTTCTGATGTCGGGGTTTTGGTCTTCCCATTCGTCGAATTTTAGCTTAAACGGCAATTTATAAATCCCACTTCGCCACGACCCATTGAGCGACGCATTCCCTTTTAGTCTAAAACCAACATTTTTCCACATATGGTCTCCTTGCTGTACTTGGGCTTTGACAAAAATAGGGTCGCCATAAACCGCATCTAACGGAGCGCCCGCAGGGGGAGTAGCGCCCGGAATGGTGCTGGCACTGCCAAACTTCCGAGCCGTACGCCATTCCATGTCTTTCTGAATTTTATCCCAGTTTTCTTGCCCCAGTTGAATAGTGATCGTACGCACCTTTTCTTCAGGGAACACCCATTCATAATCTGGGATTTTGCTAAATTGGGCAGGAAAAACATCGGAGTCGTTTTTGCAACTAATAACAACGGTAATCAATACACAAAGGAGAATTTTACCATTCATTTTCGTAAGGATGGGCCTTGCCATACTAAGGCAGCCCCATCCCCTTCTCTACTCAATCAATCCAATGTTTTTACGGACACAACCGAAAGTGAGTCACCTACTTTACCACCATTAAGTCTTTAAAATACCCCTCTGTCCAATTTCCAACCCAGAGCCCAATACTACCAGCAGTTTCTGCTCCTAGTTTTAAGTCATTGACAATCAAAGACGGCTGCTTTAAATTGTTCAAAAATAGTTTTGCTTTGGCATCTTTTACCTCTATTCGCATCGTTATCCATTCATTCAGCCCCATATCGGCATAGGATTCATATTTCTCAGGTTCTGTTTTTCGTAGTTTATCAAAACGATAATCTGGAAAAGCGAAATATTGGATGCTATGGTTTCGCCGAATCTGGTCATCAGCTCGTCCGTTGGTTGGACGAATATAGATGCTTTCAAATTGCTCATTTTTTTTCCCAATTCGGAAAGCAATTCCAATAAAACCGCGAGCAAAAGCTGGGGCATTTGTAATCAAACGGCTCAAAACTTTCACCTCAACTACCCCATTTTTAAAGTCTATATCTTTTATTTTTACTATTGTAGCTTCATCAGTTCCTTTGATGGTGGTATCGGCTTCGACTTTCACTACCTCTTGGCCCTCCATTTTGACAAATGCTAAATGTACCTGATTCGCTTCAAGGTTTTGAGGACTCATTTTTACAACATTTTGAGCCAATAATTTCCCACCAATAAAGGTAGTTAATAGGAGCAAATAGAAGATTTTCATAAAATTAATTTTTAAGAAAGGGAACGATACTAGCCCAAACTGCTGCAAAATTTTCGTTATGACAGCCATGCCCTGTATTGGGAATGATACTAATTTGATGGTTAGGAATGTATCTTGCGGCACTCACCACACGTTCAACAGGGTTGCCACCATCATTGTCGCCTGCCATTACTAAAACAGGGCATTTTATTGTACTCAGTAATTCTTTACTCACCGTAACGTTATTGTAGCAATTGGCTACTTGTGTAAACAAATCTTCCACTCGGTTGGGTTCTGGCATCAATTTCAATTGTTGCTCCCAAAAAAGTTTATCCATTTCCATAGCCATTTTTGCCGTAAAGTTAAACTCTCGTAACCCCGGACGAATTTCACCAGCACCAATGACAATCATTTTCTTTACTCGTTCTGAATACATTGCACCTAATTTGTAGGCTGAATATCCACCATCACTGAAACCAAGCACGATAACACTGTCTTTGGTAACAGCATTGATGACCGTCATAGCATCATTCGCTCTTTGCTCAAGTGTTAGTGGCTCTGTTCCCAGTTCTGATTTACCATGTCCACGAGTAGAAATAGCAATTACTTGATATTTCCCTTTCAGTTGGTCTATAAAATCAGCAAATTCAATTATTGAGCCAAATAAACCTCCGTGCAACAACACGATTGGTTGACCTTTACCATAAACTTCATAATAAATTTTAGCATCTTTTGTTTGTACATAATGCCCTGCTTGCGGATTAGTTCCATACGGAATTTTATTTACCACATTGGTAGGTTGAAAAGCTCTTCGTAGAGTTTGTTGTGCCTGCGTGTTTGTGCATAGCAGTAAAAACATGAAGGCTGTAATAACTTTTGAAATCATCTTAATAAATGGTTAATGGCATATTAATGCCTATTCATACTCATAAAAACCTTTTCCTACTTTTTTGCCCCATTCTCCTTTGACATATTTTTCTACAACCGTTGGAGAGGGTCTATCAGCTGGGTCGCCAGATTCTCTGTATTTTTCCATACCTACGTGATAGGCCAAATCTATACCTGTTAAGTCTAATAAAGAAAAAGGACCCATCGGATAGCCCAAACCGTTTTGGGCTGCAGTATCTATGTCTTCAACACTTGCTACGCCCATTTCAAGTAGCTTTAAGGCCTCTTGTCTGGTGGCTTGTAACAAACGATTTACCAAAAAACCATAGATTTCTTTGTGCAATAATACGGGGGTTTTGCCCATTTTCTTTGCGGCATTCATTACCGTTTTAGCCGTTTCTTCCGAAACGTGTAATCCTTTGACCACCTCTACACATTTCATCACCAAAGCAGGATTGAAAAAGTGCATATTGCAAACCTTATCGGGTCTGTTGGTGGCATCGGCAATTCTAGAACTGACGATATATGAGCTATTGGTAGCCAAAATAGTATGGGCTGGACAAATTTTATCTAAGTCAGCAAAAAGTTTACGTTTGATATCTAATTTCTCAATAATAGCTTCAATTACAAGGTCGGCATCTTGGGCTGCTTCTGTTATGCTCGAAGTGAAAAATATATTATTACGTGCTTGCGTGGCTACTTCTTCGCTCAACTTTCCTTTGATTACTCTTTCTTTCAAGTAAGTATCGGCAAAAGAAATGGCTTTTGTCAAAATTTCAGGGTTGTTATCTATACATTTTACTTGAAAGCCTGCTAAAGCTGCACACATTGCAATCTGATGCCCCATGTTGCCCGCACCAACAACGGCTATTTTTTTTATTTCCATGTTTATGATTTTTGATTGATTCGATTTATAATTGACGATTAATCCTAAATCTGATTTTGGCAAACCAATCGTAAATCGTCATTCGTAAATCATAAATTATTCTTTATTTCTCCACCAATTAGCCAGCAACAAACCCGAAATGGTCATCCACGGCACAGAAATAGCCGAAGCCAACCCTACAGTAGCGATTTTACCCATTTGCAAGGCAATACCCGAAGCGAGTCCTCCGTTTTGCATACCTACTTCTAATGAAATGGTACGGCACGAACGTTCGTCGAGTCCCATCAATCTACCACTCCAATAACCTAATAAATAACCAATAGAGTGATGAATCATAGATGATAGAAATAATAATGGGCCAATCGCTAATAAAGAATCTCTTCCTGAAGAAACAATTACCACAAGCATCATCAGCACGCCCGTCATAGAAATAATCGGCATGACGGTTTGTAGCCATTTTACCCCATTTCTAATCAGTTTATTGATAATCAAACCCAGGGCAATTGGGACGATGATAATTTCGACTACGTGAAGTATCATTTTCACAAAATCAATTTCAACGTATTGTCCTGCCAGTATTTTCATCAAAAAAGGAGTCATTACAGGAGCAACTAAGGTTGAAATAGCCGCAATTGTAACCGATAAAGACATATTGGCTTTGGCAATAAAAGCCAGTACATTGGAGGTTACGCCGCTGGGCACAGAACCAATGAGAATAACTCCTGCTGCAATTTCGGGCGAAAATCCAAAGCATTGAGCCAATATAACCGCCACCAAAGGCATTATTGTAAAATGGCTTATTAGCCCAATGATAACAGCTTTGGGCGTTTTTATTACACCCTCAAAGTCTTTCAAACTCATTTCTGTTCCCATCGAAAACATAATCAACTGAATGAGCGGAACAATAAGACTTGTAAATTTAAAATCGCCAATCTGCTGAAAATACTGAGGATAGTACATCCCCAAAGCGACCGCTGCAAACACCCATAAGATAAATGACAGTTGTTTGAGCGTTGGTACGATTCGTCCGCCTAAAGCCAAACATGCCAACGAACCAATCACAAAAGAGCCTGTTGCGTTACTCTTTGCCCAAATCGACATTCCTATTGCTAAAAGTCCTAAAATGGCTGAACTTATCAGTAACAATTGATATACTCTATTCATTATCATACAAAATATTGATTGATACAATCAGGTATTTTTAAATCAAATTGGAGTTTGTGTATTGGCAATTCTTCGACTAAGAGTTGATACACTTTCTTTTAATAATACTTGTACTTGTTCTTGCGAAAATTGGTTTGTTCCGTCAATCCGAGCCAGCATAGGAACTGTCAGGGCAGCTATAGCATTTCCATTTATATCTAGGATAGGATACGAAATGGCATGAAGCCCTGCATATTGGTTACTTTTTATGGAGGCATATCCTTGATGAGCAATTATTTTTAATGTACTTCGGAAGGCTTCAACTTCTGTTTCAGATTTATTAGGAAGGCTCTCTTTGATTCTAACTTCTCTGATTATAGCGTCTTGAAAAGCTAACAAAACCAAACCAGAAGCCGAAGGGGCTACTTCAATTTCAGAACCTACGCGAGTCATAAAACCAAGCCCGTTAGGTGGTTGAGTTGATGCAATCACTGTCTGAACCCCATTGTTGTATACCCTCAAATCGCAAGGAAATGAAATCGCTCTTGATAATACTTCCATAATTGGAAGCGACTCGGTGAGTAAGCGATAGGTTGGCGGATGATAATGTGATAACTGAAATAACTTCGAGGTAATGGTATAATTGTTACCATGATGTCCTATATAATTTCTCTGCACCAAACAATTGAGCATTCGGTATATTTCACTCAAATTTCGCCCTAACTTACTCGCAATTTCTTGTTGAGTCAATCCATTTTCGCACCGACATAGCAATTCTAAAATGTCAAGTCCTTTCTCTAATGCTGGAGCAGAATAAGTACTGTTTTCTTCTTTCATCAGTGTATGATTATATTTTACATGGAGAAAATAAACTGCAAAATACTCATCACTCATTATTTACCCCTCATCATCTCCTACATTCCTATCTGATGCACTTCAATGATGTTGCCATCTGGGTCATAGAAAAAGATTTGATACCAACCCGCCAATGCCCATTTTCCATAATCGGCATAAGGAATATTTTGTTCCTCTAGTTTCTTTTTGAAACCTTTTATATCATCCGTTCTAAAACAAAAGTGACCATTCTGAATAGGATTGATAGGCATACTCATACGAAAAGCCGTACTATGGTCTTTTTTGGTAATATGAAATTCAACTTCACCATCAGTCAGAAATTCAACTTGTCCGTCGTAACGGTTGACCGTATCTGCTGAGGTTAAACCATGCTCTTCATCTTGAATTTGGCTTAGTCCAAAAATGGATTTGTAAAATGAAGATAGTCTTGGCACGTCTTCTGTGCAAAGATTCATGTGGTGATACTTAAACTTCATGTTTTGCTTGTATTTAAAAATAAATTATTTTGCAAATATAAAATTATATTTTCATATATAAAAAATAAATTATACTTTTGTTTGAAATCATAGTGGAAAACACATTTTAATATGAAAGATTACCTTTCAGCATCTCCAGTAAGATCCAAAGAGCTATGCAGTTTGACAATGGTTCAACGTGTGGCTGCCATGTTAGATATAGAAACGCAATCATTTGCTGAAGGCGATGTACTTCCAAAAGGTTGGCATTTTTTTATGTTGGCTGGTGAAACTCGAAAGTCTGAATTACGCAAAGATGGCTTTCCAAGCTTAGGCGTTCCGCTACCAGACCTCGGTTTGCCAAGGTTGCTTCTAGGTGGTAGAACGGTAACCTATCATGGAAAAATTTTGATTGGTTCGGTGATAGAAAAAAGTAGTTTTATTAAAAATATCACTGAAAAAACAACGAAAAATGGGCAAATGGCAATCGTTACGCTTCAACATGAATTGCGTTTGGTTGACGCAGATACGCCTGCCATTGTTGAAACGCAAACTTATATTTTGAAATCAATTACGAGTTCTGAATTAGGAATTATGAATACGCCTAATTCAGAAGTTCCTAATTCCCACTTCCTCATTCCTAATTCAGAAGTAGTCACTCCCGACGAAACCCTTTTGTTTCAATACTCAGCTTTGGGATTCAATTCTCATAAAATTCATTTAGATAGAAATTACACGCAGCAAGTAGAAGGTTTACCGGATTTAGTTGTAAATGGTGGTTTGGCTACGCTATTGATGACTGAGTTTTTGCGAAAAGAAAAAGGCATTGACCTAAAAGCAATTAAAGTAAAACATATTGCTCCATTGTATTGCAACCGCCCTTTAAGATTGGATTATGAAAATGGCGAAGGGAAAATTTATGATAATACAAACAGTATAGCAGTGGAAATGGAAATAGAGGCATAATTCACCTCATTTAGTCAATCGTCGTTCAAAAAATGTTTAAACCATTAAAAAATATCAAAATCCTTGACCTTACTTCCGTGGTAGTTGGTCCTGTAGCTACGTGGCGACTGGGGCAATACGGAGCTGAAATCATCAAAGTAGAAAACCCTTCGGGCGATTTGATGCGTGGTTTAGGGGGAATGTCGCCAACGGGGCAACATTCTGGAGCGTATTTGCACCTAAACAGAGGCAAGAAAAACATTTGTCTTGACCTAAAAAAAGAAGGAAGCAAAGGCATTATTCAAAAATTAGTAGCATGGGCCGATGTGATTGTCGCCAATATGCGACCTGATGCTCTGGAGCGTTTGGGCTTGGGTAGTAAAAGTATTCGGGCGAAGTATCCCGAAAAAATTTACTGTCTGATTACTGGATACGGAACAGATGGGCCTTACTCGGGACTACCCACTTATGACAGCGTTTTGCAGGGAGCTTCGGGTATGGCTGGACTTACCTTGGCACGTGACGGCAAACCCGCTTACGTCCCTATGTTGATTTGTGACCATGTCGTTGGCGAAATTACGGCAGGTGTAGTAATGGCAGCTTTGATGCAAAAACAAAATACAGACATCGGAGCAAGTATTGAAATCCCGATGTTTGAAACGATGGCTTCGTTTGTTTTGCAAGAACATTTGGCCCAACAAAGTTTTGAACCACCCGTTGGCCCTCCTGGCGACCTTCGCTTGTTGAGTCCTCATAACCAACCCGTTAAAACCAAAGATGGCTACATTTCTTTTACCATCAATACCGATATTCAAGTAAAAGCCTTTTTGAAAATTACCGACAGGACAGAACTCCTAACCGATGAAAGGTTTCAGAGCGTAGCAAGTAGAGCCAAGTACGTTTCGGAATGGTTTGAGATTCGTGGGGCGGCGTTAGATAGCAAAACAACCGAAGAGTGGCTTGAAGTATTCCGAAAAGCCGATTTGCCGGCCATGCCTTGTCATACACTTGAAACACTGACCCAAGACCCACACTTAAAGGCAGTGGAATTAATCAATTTTGAAAATCATCCAACAGAAGGCAAAATAGCCGTGATTCGTTCAACAATCCAAGTAAATGGAGTATATCCTTCTGCTCGCTCTTCGGCTGTCCCTTGCGGTTGGGATACCAAAGAGATTCTGCACGATATGGGTTACTCAGATGCAGAAATGGAAAGTTTGATTAATGAAAAAGCGACCTTTCAATTCAAAAACGAGCATTAAAATTTTCTATTGAATTTTATGTCATATATAATTGACGCTATTCGAACCCCCATTGGAAGTTTGAGCCGAAGCTTATCAAATCTTCTTGCCGATGATTTGGCAGCTTTACCGATTCAAGAACTTATCAAAAGAAATCCTAATCTACCGTTAGAATTAATCGACGATGTGATTTTGGGTTGTCATAATCAGGCAGGCGAAGGCAACCGAAACGTGGCTCGTATGGCATTGCTGTTGGCGGGAATTCCGTACACTGTTCCAAGCGAAACCGTCAATCGTTTGTTTTCATCGGGAATATCGGCTGTAATTCATGCCAACCGAGCCATCAAAGCAGATGATGGCGATATTTTTATTGCAAGAGGCATGGAACACATGACTCGTGGGCCAATGGTAATGAGTAAATCTTCTAAACCTTTTATTTGTGAACCCCAAGTTACAAAAAATGTATGGCACAGAGGCCATGGGCGTAATGGCTGAAAACTTGGCAGAGATCTATAAAATTAGCCGTAAAGACCAAGATTTTTTTGCCTTTCGTTCACAACAAAAAGCCTTCGTAGCCCAACAAAATGGCGGATAAAAAAGGGAATATCACCGTTTTTAAAAAAGATGAATTTATCAAAGGAAAGACTTCGCTTGAAATTCTATCAAAATTAAAACCCATTTTCAGAAAAAACGGCACTGTAACCGCAGGAAATACCTCTGGACCCAACGATGGAGCCGCCGTCATGTTGATTACTTCAGAAGAAGCTATCAACAACTGCAACTTTCGCCCAAAAGCAAGAATTGTCGCCTTGGCAGTGGTGGGTGTTGAACCTAAAATTATGGGCATTGGCTCCGTCAGAGCAAGCCAAAAAGCTTCGAAAAAAGCAGGTTTGACCCTCGACCAAATAGATGTATTTGAGTTTAACGAAGCCTTTGCCGCACAGTGTTTAGCCGTTACTCGCAATTTAGGCATTGCCGATGACGATGCAAGAGTAAACCCCAACGGTGGAGCAATTGCGATGGGGCATATGCTTCCGCTTGGCATGTCGGGTACTCGTATTATTCAAGCTACTGTAAATGAGCTACTTCATTCAAAGAAAAAATATGCTCTTGCCTCTATGTGTGTTGGTGTAGGCATGGGTTATGCCGTAATTATTGAAAATGTTACCCTTTAGAAAAAATGGAAAATACAGTATCAGAAGAAAATACAAAATACCAGCTCTTACAACTCGAAAACAAAGTTTGTGTCATTACGGGTGCAGCTTCTTTACGCAGTATCGGTTATGGAACGGCAGAACTTTTTGCAGCACATGGAGCAAAATTGGTGATTTTAGATTTGGCAATGAACGACCAAATAGCCAATCAATTAACGAATCATATTGAAGTACAAATTGGCAAGAAAACAGAAATTATCTGTATCCAATGTGACATCAAAAATGCAGCAGATTGCGACAATGCCATCGAAAAAAGTGTAGCCCATTTTGGCACAATTGACTGCTTGGTGAATTGTGCAGGCATTGTAAAATCAGAAGGAATGTTGTCGATTAATGAGCAAGACTATGATTTAATCATGGACGTAAACCTGAAAGGAACTTTCAACATTTGTAAAAGTGTCTTGAAAATTTTTGCTAAAAAGCAAGCAGGGGTTATTGTCAATTTGGCTTCTTTAGCGGGTCAGCGTGGGGGTGGATTAGTTGGAGGTTCACATTACGCCGCTTCCAAAGGTGGCGTAATAAGTTTGACCCGTTCAATCGCCAGAGAATTTGCCCCGATGAATATTCGTGCCAACGTCATTTGTCCTGCCATGATAGAAACACCTATGTTAGACGGACTGACCGATGAACAATTAGACAATGTAGTAGCAGATATTCCATTAAAAAGAGTGGGTAAAACCTCCGAATTAGCTGGGGCTTGTCTTTTCTTAGCGTCAGAGCTTTCAGGGTTTGTAACAGGAGCAACAATTGATGTGAATGGAGGAATTCATATTCATTAAAGAAACTTCACTTCATTGAATCAAGTTTCTGTTAATCAGCAAATATTTTTTAAATATCACCTACTTTACCTACTTTACCTACTTCTATCTTCTGTTTCAAGGTTCTTTTGATAACTTTTAAGTCTTTAAAGTAGCCAATTGCATCAATCGAACTAACTTTATCACTTCAACAGCCTCTTTCACATCATGAACACGGAGGATATTCGCACCGTTGAGGATGGCCACTGTGTTGAGGGCCGTAGTGCCATTGAGCGATTGTTCAGGAGTAATGTCCAGTTTTCGCCAAATCATCGACTTCCGAGAAACGCCCACCAACAGCGGAACATTTAATGTTTCAAAGGCCCGTAACTCGCGCAAGAGGACGTAGTTTTGGTCGGCATTTTTAGCAAAGCCAAAGCCCATATCCGCCACAATGTCTTTGACCCCCAACTGACGAAGTTGGTAAATTTTGGTTTGCAATTCCCGCATCACATCCGTCACCAAATCATCATAGTGAGTAAGTTCTTTCATCGTTTGAGGAGTACCACGGCTGTGCATCAGAATGTACGGTACGTTCAGCTCGGCGACGGTTTCAAACATCAGCGGGTCGAGGTTGCCGCCAGCAATGTCGTTGATAATATGCGCCCCTGATTCAATGGATTTTCGGGCAACGGAGGCTCGAAACGTGTCAATGGAAACGATGACCTGAGGGAAACGTTTACGCAGCATTTCAACTACGGGCAGCACACGATGAAGTTCTTCTTCTTCGCTGACGGCGTCGGCCCCTGGGCGGGTCGAGTGTCCACCGATGTCGAGTATTAAAGCCCCTTCCGAAAGCATTTTATCGGCTTTTTTGTAAGCGTCCTCCATTTGTAAGACCCTACTTCCCGAAAAAAAGGAATCAGGCGTGACATTGAGAATGCCCATAACCTGCGGAGTAGACAAGTCGAGCAACTTTCCAGCGATATTCAGCGTTTTTTTCATAATTTCGCGGCTTACATTAGGCAATGTTAACTGTAAATTAGGAACCGTTAGTTCATTTTATTTGGGGAGAAACAACGGACTCGTAAAGTATATGCAACAAACTGAGCGCGAATATCGGAGTGTTATCACTCGCTGCAAAGACATTTTTACTAAAAAAAACCAAGACTACGGCCCTTCGTGGCGCATTCTACGTCTTCCTTCCATTACTGACCAGATTTTTATTAAAGCACAACGTATCCGTACCCTCCAAGAAAATGGTTTTTCGAAGGTAGACGAAGGGGAAGTATCCGAGTTTATTGGCATCATCAATTACTGTGTCATGGCCTTGATTCAAATACAGTTAGGTGATAACAAAGGAATAGATTTTACGGCTGCCCAGCTTACCGAATTGTATGACAATCAAATGAATGAAGTGTATGAATTGTTGTTCAACAAAAACCATGACTACGGCGAAGCATGGCGCGATATGAGGGTAAGCAGCATGACCGATATTATTTTGATGAAACTTTTTCGCATCAAACAAATAGAAGATAACGAAGGGAAAACGATTGTTTCGGAAGGGGTAAAATCTGGCTATCAAGATATCGTCAATTATTCAGTATTTTGTCTTATCAAACTTGGACAAGCGCATTAACCTTGCATTAACAGTTACTTTTAGCTTAATTTTTGAAATTTGTAGTCAATACTAAATAGCACACGGATGACACTAATTTTTTTGTCTTTAATCCGCTAAACTTATTCTATTTTTTCAACTCAAACGAACCTAACGATAACGAATGAAAATTTTAGCCCACATTGTCCGCTTTTTAGTTGGAGGAATCTTTATTTTCTCGGGTCTTGTTAAACTCAACGACCCCGTTGGAACTCAAATTAAGCTGGAAGAGTACTTCGAAGTATTCGCCACTGACATGCCGTTTATGCACGATTTTTGGATGGCATTGGTTCCGCTTGCGCTTTATTTTTCGGTACTCATGTGCGCCGCCGAAGTTATTCTCGGAGTAGCACTTTTGGCCTCTTGGCGTTTGAAGCAGGTCAATTGGATACTTCTCGCCCTGATTGTTTTCTTTACATTCCTTACATTCTACTCAGCCTACTTCAATAAAGTAACTGACTGCGGTTGTTTCGGCGATTTCTTAAAACTTAAACCTTGGACTTCGTTTACCAAAGACATTATTTTACTGGTACTGATTCTATTTCTTATCTGGCAAAGCAAAGTATTCCGTAGCCTACGCACGGGTTCGTTAGTGGCGTTTTCAGCCATTTTGTCCATTGCCTTAGCCATTTATGCCATCCGTTACTTGCCTCCTGTTGACTTTTTGCCCTACAAAATCGGCAATAATATTCCTCAACTGATGCAGCCATCAGAGCCTCTTCGCTACAAATATGTGATGGAAAAAGAGGGAAAAACCGAAGAGTTTGAGCAATTTCCGTCCGATACTACTTATAAGTACAAAGAAATGGTACTTATCAACGAAAATGCCAAACCTAAGATTACGGATTACAAGGTTTGGAACAATGAAGGTGATTTTACGCAAGAAACTTTCACGGGAAAAAAGCTCATTATCATTATCAAAAACGGTCCCGATTTGAACGTAGCAAGTTTGGCAGAAATCCGTTCGTTGATTAAGTCCTTGAAAGGTACAGGTGTAGAATCATTGATTTTAACCTCAAACAGCGACGCCGAAATTCAAGAAATCCGTAAAGCCTACGCCATCGACGTACCTTATTACTTTGCTGATGGTACAGTATTAAAAACTATTTCTCGTTCTAATCCAGGCATTTGGCTTTTGAAAGACGGGACAGTCAAAGGTAAATGGCACTACAACACAACACCCGATAAAGCAGCAGTACTGGGTAAATTATAATTCCCTTATACAACTTCCCGAAAGTTTCAACCTTTCGGGAAGTTTCGAAATTCGATAGATGAAAAATGTTTTTTTAATAGGTCTACCCTCTTCGGGAAAAACAACGCTGGGCAAACAGCTTGCTCGCCACGCGAGGTACCGTTTTGTCGATACAGACACCCTCATCGTCAAAGAAGAAGGTATGCCTATTCCTGATATTTTTACAAGAAAAGGGGAACCTTACTTCCGCGAAGCCGAAGCCCGTATTTTGCGAGCCATCCGCCCCGATTCCAAATTAGTGATAGCCACAGGCGGCGGAATGCCTTGTTTTCACGATAACATGGAATACATCAAAGCCAACGGTATTAGTGTGTTTTTGGACGTAAGCCCCGAACAAATCGTAGAACGTATTTTGCGCCACTCTACTGACGATCGTCCTTTGTACCAAAAAAACGACAATCAGTTGTTGGATAACATCCGCGAGAGGTATCAATCTCGTCATGGATTTTATTCTCAGGCGGATTTTACCCTTCAAGGAGATAACATCACTATTCACCAACTCATCGATACGATTCAACTCGCTTTGGTTCCGTAAGGACTCCTCGTTTACATGATGTCTACGCTCACGGTATTTTATGTCAAACTCTTACTCGTTGTAGTTTCTTCCGCAGTGATTTGGTGGGGGGCAAACAATGATTCGTTTTGGCAAAAACTCCAACAAAACAAACAAGAAAAACTTGCCATTTGGGTCAGTTTAATTCTGTTTCGTTTAATACCGTTTGTTCTCATTTATGGAGTACTGCAACAAACTCCTCGTGGCGATGTACCCTTCTTTTGGGGTAAAGCTACTCAAGCCTACCAATGGAAGCTCGTTTACCGTGATTTTATCTCGTTTCATGCTCCCTTATTTGCGTACCTTATCACCTTTCCCTTGGTAGTTTGGTACAGTTCAAAAGCAATTGTATTATTGATGGTGGCAGCCGAAGCACTCATTATTTGGATGACATACCTCGCCTATCAGCGCCGCTCGCAGCCCGATGCCCTAAAAACTACCCTGCTTTATACAGTGCTTTCAGGACCGATGATCATGGTCTTGCTGGGTGGACAAGAAGATATTTGGATGTGGGGAATTGCGGCTTGGATGCTACTGACTTATTTAAGGAGCCGCGATGATGGTTTCGGGCTAGGCATACAGTTTTCTATGGGGCTGATTGTCATCAAAGCCACGTTTATTTTTTGGTTTTTTCCGTTGTGGATTTTACTCAAAAAGCGTTGGAACTTCCTACTCGGAATGATTACTATTGGGGTTCCGTCGTTGGTGGTTCTTTATGCCATTATGAAGCTTGATTTTTTGATGCCTGTTCAAATGGGTACAACCAACTTGCTCACCCCCAATCTATTTACTATTTCTCGGCCGTGGCTGACATTCTTGTTTGGCTGCCTACCTACCCTTACTGTTTTTAGCTGGGTAGGTATGGTCATTACCCTATCGGCATCAGTACTAGCAGTATATCGTTTTAGACATTTTACGCTCGAATCTACTCTACCTTTGGCCTACCTAGCGACCTATTTGGCCATGAGCATTTTTCAGCCTACGTCGGTGGGATACTATGCTTTTGCGTACTTGCTTCCGCTTATCATGGAGCTGGTCGACTGGAAAAAACAGCGTGATGTTGTATTTCTACTTTTTTTTAACCTATTGCTCGTTGTTCAACCTTTTATTTTTACCTATATCAATAGCCCTACTTACGACGACTTAACGGTTTTCTCTCAACCGCTCTTTGTTCTCGAATATACCCTCCAAGTCCTCAATGTGGCTTGTTTTGGTTGGTATTTGTGGCAAGTGTATCGCAAAAACGTATCGCCTTCCCAATTCGCCTAATATGTTTGTCATTCTCGGAAAAACCATCATTTCGTTGTTATGCGCAGGGCTTACGGGCGGACTGATTGCGTTTCGGGCTTCGCTCCAACCCATGTTAGAACGCTATGATCCCCAGAAAGTACTTTTTTTGGCATGGCTACTCACGCGCTTGCTCCCGTTTATTCTGGTTTTTATCGTTTTTAGTCAAACGCCTTTTTCCGATTTAGACGGTTTTTTTGGGCAAGCACGTGAAGCCGTTCAGCTCAAGCTCGTTTACCGCGACTTTTATTGCATGTATTCGCCCTTTTTTCCTTACGTGAATGCGGTGGGTTTATGGTTTTGGTTGGACAAAAAGGCCATTATTTTAGTTATGATTTTCATGGAAGGTGGCGCACTTTGGGCTACCAACCGTTTTTATAGTTCCACTTTTTCAACTTCCGAGCGCCTTTTCCGAAGCCTTTTGTACCTTTCATTACCAGGGTCGTTGGTTTTATGCGTATTTGGAGGTCAAGAAGACGTATGGATGTGGTTCATGTTTGTTGGCGCGTACCTCGTTTGGCAACGCACCCAACGCGTCGAATGGTTTGGTATTGGGCTAGTTGTTGGGTTTTTGTTCACCAAAGCAGTCTTTATTTTAGTAGGGCCTGCCTTGTTATTTCTTGTTCCAAAGCCCATTCGCTGGCTTTCAGCAGCGGCAGTAGTGGGTGTACTTACCCTGGCGGCACTTTACCACACCACCGAATGGCTTTGGCTTGAGCAACCCATGAACGAAGCAGCTACCCTTCGCGCTCCCAACTTGCTTTCGGTAGCCAATCCTCTGACTTTTGATTTGTTAGGAGCCGGTTCAAAACGTTGGAATTGGCTGGGGTTAATTCTTACCACTGGTATCGGTGCCCTTCTTGCATTTAGGCTGCGTCATCAACCTTTTTCGCGGGCATTTTCAGCCGTTTATATCCTTATTTTTGGAACAATGATGGTGGCACAACAGAGTGCGTACAGCAATTATATCTTTCTCTTTTTGTTGCCTTTTGTTTTTCAGTGGTTCGATTTTTCCAACCGCAAGGAAGTAGGTTTATTCCTACTTTTCAACTGCTTATGTGTGATTCATCCTTCGTTGTGGTGGAGGCTAAAAAGTCCTTATTATCACTCAATTTCCGAGGTTTTTACGCAACCTCTTTACCTGCTAGACTATCTCCTCCAACTCGGAATTGTACTACTTACTTTCTATTTTCTTCGCCGAATTTGGCAGAAGGCAACGGAATTTTAAGTACCTTTGCGACTGGAAACACAAGCAAGTTCTTTTCCTTGCTGCTCATTTGCACAAACTCTCAAGACTGAATGTTAAGTCGAAGACATCTACGCATTAAGGTTTTGCAAAGCCTCTATGCTCTTCAGGCTGCTCGCGAGGCAGACTACCAATTGGCCATAGATTTCATTACGGAGTCGTTTAAGCCTGATCTCAACTCCATGACCCCTCAAGATCCTGTCAAACTGGAGGGAATGCGAAAAATAACCACTCTTTTACTCGAAGAAAATTACCGCAAAGGCGCTATTCCTGATGACGAAGAGACACCTTCGGAAGCAATTGTGACGGCTCGAAATGCGCTAAAGTACTACGAAGATTTGTACAAAAAAGACAAACGGCGTCTTTCTCGCCAACTTACCCCCGAAGTTGAAGCCATTTACTCGGCTTATTTACTTCTTTTACAATTGTTTATCGAACTCTCTTCCCTTTCAAAAACCGAACGTGAGCGCCAGTACGATGACCCAGACAGCAATCCAATTGCCAAATTATCTGGATTTGATACCAACCGTGCGGTCATTGCGCTTTCGGAAAGTAAAAAACTCGAAAGTGAATTTATTCGTAAAGGCATTTCGTGGGGAAATGAAGTGACGGGCTTGATTCGTAAGCTGTTCCGTGATGTGTTTCGTCAGGATGAAACTTACCGTGCTTATTGTGCCCAAAAAACCCATACCCCTGAAGAAGACCAACAATTGGTTTTGTATTCGTTGAAAGAAGTCATTCTTAAAAATGAGGAGGTCATCAATTTTTTTGAATTAAACGACCTTTATTGGAGTGAAAATGGGGATTTGGCCCGTAAAATGACGAACAAAACTCTCAAATCGGCCACCGAAAGTGATGTAGTTCAGATTATTCCCCTTACCAACGATTGGGAAGAAGACAGCTCGTTTATGCAAGAATTGTTTGACGAAACCGTTAACCGTAACGACGAGTTCGAGGCAATTATCGCTGAGCCACTTAAAAACTGGGACTTAGAACGACTTTCTGCTATGGACTATTTAATACTGAAAATGAGCGTGTCAGAGATGGTGAGTTTCCCGGGCATTCCTGTAAAAGTGTCCATCAACGAGGCCATTGAAATCGCAAAAGATTACAGTACGCCAAAAAGTGGTAAATTTGTCAACGGAATTTTAGATACTCTCTCAAAAACACTCATTAAAGAAGGTAAAATTCGTAAGAGTGGAAGAGGGCTTTTGGATAACAAGTAAGTACAACTACCATGAATAATTCAACAAAAACATTAATTGCTTTCCTAGCGGGAGTAGCTACTGGAGCAGCCATCGGAATTTTATATGCACCTGCAGAAGGACAGGTAACACGCGACAAACTGTCGTATCGCTTGTCGAAATACCGCGAACAACTTCAAGGACTTATCACTGACCTTCTTGAAGGCAAAGACCTTCCTGAAAGCTTAGCCAAAACAGAAGGCCAAAAGGTAGTAGCCGACACACGCGAAAAAGCAGAACGCTTGCTTGAAGACGTAGACCGTTTGATGGCACAAATCAAAGGACAGGCTTCTTAAATTAAAATAATATCCAGCATTAGCCCCAGCATTTGTGGGGCTAATGCTGCTTTAAGTACCTAACTCACCTATTTATGAAACACTGTCTTTTTTTTGTTTTTACAATTTTGGGGCTATGGAGTTGCGGTAGCAATCAAGATAAATCGGCCTCCAACAGTTTGGACGACAAACTTCCTAAAATTGAATTTGTGGACGACATCAAAAATGTCGACTTTGGAACCGTTGTTGAAGGAAAGCAAGTAGAACGCAAATTCAAATTTAAAAATGCGGGAGACTTTCCTTTGATTATCAACAACGTAAGTGCTTCTTGTGGATGTACCATTCCTGAATGGCCTCGCGACCCTATTGGACCCGACGAAGAAGGGACGATTTTGGTACGATTTAATAGTAAAGGCAAGGAAGGGCCTCAGTTTAAAACCGTAACTATTTTTGCCAATACCAACCCCGCTACTAGCGACATACAGTTTAAAGCAGAAGTCGTTCCCGCGCCTGCCAAAAACACAACGACTACAAAATAAGACCTAACTAGCAACATATCACTTACCAAAATGAACACTATTTTTTTACAAGCCGCAACTGGCCAAACTAGCATGATTTATCAGCTTGTTATGTGGGCAGGTATCATTGGAGTATTTTATTTCTTCATGATTCGACCCCAACAAAAAAAGCAAAAAGACCAAAAGAAATTTTTGGAAGAGCTTAAAAAAGGAGATGAGGTAATCACAATTGGTGGATTGCATGCGACGGTTATATCGGTATATGAAACCACCGTGACCCTTGACGTAGATGGCAAAGGCACTAAAATGAAGTTTGAAAAATCATCTATTTCGCGCAAAGCTGGAACAACTGCTTAACCGTGGCACAACTACCATTATCTTCAAAGCCTGCTCGTAGCCGTACTCTCATCTTAAGCGTGGTGGCGGCTACGATTATTTGGCTTTTCAACAAGCTTAACAAAGATGGATACACCATGCGTGTGCCCTATCCTGTCAAAATTGAATACAATGACTCGTTGTACATTCCCATTCACCCTCTTCCTCAGAGTGCAAATGCTGTTATAAAAGGCAGTGGCTGGACGCTTTTGCGCAAAACGTTGGCATTCACCGTTTCTCCCGTCTCATACGTGATTACCAATCCCTTGGCTACCCAGTCTATCAATACCAATGCGTTGACAATGGCCATGAACGAGCAAGTCAAGGACGTTGAAATTATCCATGTCGAACTTGATAAAAATCTTATTGATTTTGAAGAAAGAGTCGTCAAAACTACTTTGTTGAAAGTTGACAGCCTCGGTCTTAATTTATCCCCCAAATTTGTGGTTTCTAGCTTTATCAATCTTCGTCCATCGAGTGTCACGTTTGAAGGCCCTGCCTCCTTGGTGAACGATATTCCTGATACGTTGATTATTAAAGTTCCTGCCCAAAAAATCAGAAGTAACTACGACGAAGAGCTTTCTATTCGGTACCCGCAATCTCCCCTTTTAAAAACCAGTGCCGAACGCGTTTTTGTTAGCTTTGAGGTAGCCGAGTTTTTTGTTCCTCCTCCTACTACTGTCCAACTGAAGGAAAAAGAGCCCGTCAAAAAACCTACAACTAAAAAAGCCACAAAGAACAAAAAAAGAAGTAATTGATACATCCGTCATTCAACCATTCGTATTTCAAGATACATCATGGCCTTACAAATCGGAATCACAGGAGGCATTGGTTCGGGCAAAAGTATTGTTTGCCGGATATTTGAGGCGTTAGGTGCTCCATTTTATTCCGCAGACGAGCGCGCCAAGTGGCTACTCAATAATGACGAAAAACTCAAGAAAGCTGTAGAAGCCCTTTTGGGGCAAAATGCCTATTTACCTGACGGAAGTTACAATCGAAGATGGGTAGCGCAGGAAGTTTTTTCTACACCCACCTTATTGCATCAGCTCAACGCAATTGTTCACCCAAGAGTAGGAGAAGATACCGAGAGTTGGCTAAAAAAACATAAAAAATCCCCATATGTAATCAAAGAAGCAGCCATCATGGCCCGTGCAGGGCAACGTAATTTGTTAGACAAAGTAGTCGTTGTTCAGGCAGCGGTTGAGTTACGAATTGCCCGAGTTTTGAGTCGAGACCCCCAGCGCTCTGAGACGGAAATCAGGGATATAATCTCAAGGCAAATCTGTGATAGTGAGCGACTTAAACTTGCAGATTTCGTCGTCATAAACGACGAAACTCAGCTTCTTTTACCGCAAGTTTGGCACCTCCACCAGCTTTTTAGCAAAAAGCAATAATCAGGCCTGTACCTTTAATATTTATTACCAGAAAATCCAGTAAATCAAGCTAAAGGTAACAACAACAGCGATAGCCCCAAGACGGAACGAAGGCGTTACACGGAACCACTCTGAACGTACTTCAAACGCATTTTCTTGATTTTTGCCTTTCGACTGAGCCAGACTAATCGCAATGTGAACTGCTGAGCAAATCCAGAAAACCACACCCATACGGTTGAGGAACGGAAACTCAGGATAAAGGTTTTCAATTACTGCTGACAATGCAATACTCAATACCGCCGCAGCCAAAGCACCGTTGGCAGTGGCCTTTTTCCAGAAAAACCCAAGTAAGAAAATACTCAAAATACCAGGCGAAATATAGCCAGTATACACCTGAATGTACTCAAATGCCTGTCCGAAGTTGGCCAGCAATGGGCTCACTATCAAGGCAATAATAAAAGCAATCACAATCACTACTCGCCCCGTCCATACGGTTTGTTTTTCAGTAAGATTTTTGTTGAAGAACTTCTGGTGAATATCTAATACATAAATCGTTGAAATACTGTTGGCTTTGCCTGCCAAACTTGCCACAATCGCCGCCGTCAAAGCAGCAAAAGCTAACCCTTTCAACCCTACTGGCAACAAATTTAATAAAACAGGATACGCATTATCTGGTTTTACGATACCATTTTGAGTAATACCATTTACAATCGACGTATCGGCATTTTCTTGGAACAAAACGTACGCCGCCAATCCAGGTAATACAACGATAAAAGGCATCATCATTTTCAAAAATGCCGCGAATAATACCCCGCTACGTGCCGTGTTTAGGTCGGCTCCCAGAGCCCGTTGGGTCATGTATTGGTTACATCCAAAATAATTGAGATTATTCACCCACTGCCCTCCGATAACGAACATCATGATGCCTGGAAGTTGGTTGTATGCGTCAATAAACCCACCACGACCATCGTGAACTTGATATTGTCCTGGGGTAAAAATCATGTGTAGATGGCTATCGGCTTTTTGACGAATAAGGCCAAGCCCCTCCATAATTCCAGCGCCTGTTCCCACTTTAGCCGAAAGTAAGTCCAACGCCAAATACGTAGTAGCTAATCCGCCAAAAATCAAACAAATCACTTGAATTACGTCGGTATAGCCAATTACTTTCATTCCCCCAAGCGTGATAATTACGGCGAAGGTGGTCAAGAAAATAGCACAGGGCATAAAGGCAAAACCCGTCATTTTCTCCAAACTCAATGCACCCAAATAGATGATAGAAGTAAGGTTGACAAAAATGTACAAGAACAACCAAAACACCGCCATAATCGTTGCTAAGCGCTCATTATAGCGTTTCGACAAAAACTGCGGCATGGTGTAAATCTTGTTGTTGAGATACATTGGAAGGAAGTAAACTGCCACAATTATGAGTGCTACCCCACCCAATAATTCGTAGACCGAAATGGCAATACCCAACTGAAAAGCTTGTCCACTCATACCAATAAACTGCTCGGCCGAAATATTGGAAGCAATGATAGATGCTCCAATCGCCCACCACGTAAGTGAACCTTCAGCTAGGAAAAAGTCCTTAGAATCAGCGGTTTGCTTGCCTTTGTGCTTGTACACCCAATAGCCATAGCTAGATACAATGACAAAATAGATGAGGAAAATAACGTAGTCAAGGGTTTCGAGTCCTAAGGTCATAAAAAGATAAGATTAAAAGAACGGGTTCGTGGTAAATAAATCGTTGATTTTGGGTTTATGTCAAAAAGACACAATTCTCTGATTTGTACTCGTTTTTCTCAAAATCATTTTAATTGATAAGTTGATTGGCCGAAATAGGGCAATAAAATTTAATAATCAAAACATCCGAACAACATCGTACCCAAAACGTGCTATCAGCCCAAATATAACCACCAAAAACACCGTCCTTACAAAGGAATTACCGCGCAAAAGAGCCATTTTACTTCCTAGGTATGCCCCCAACACATTGCAAATCATCATCGGAATAGCGATTTCAAATTCAACATACCCCTTCCATACCAAGAATACTAAAGACGATAAATCAGCCACTACGTTAATGATTTTAGCTATGGC
>JALQYJ010000065.1 GCA_023254175.1 Runella sp.
CAACTGGTGAGGTATAATTCAAAGCGATTGAGGTATTCTAGTCCTAGTAAAATTCCTTGCTGTTGGGCATAGTCAGCCAATTTTTGAATCCCTTCTACTCCCCATTTCCACTCATCGGTCGTGGCAGGTTGTCCTGTAAAAACCCCCAAGGCAGAATGGTACGGCCCCATGAGTTTGGTCGCTCCAAGCACGGCTCCGCAGTCAACAACCCGCTTGAGATTTTCGAGGGCATGGGCACGAATAGAAGGGTCCGAACTGATGAGGTTTTCGGTTGGGCCGCAGAAAGTGTCGCATTCGCGGTGTAGCCCCAGTTCGTCCAATTTTTTGCGCCATTGATGCCATGCGTCAGGGTTGGTATTGAAAATGGGCACTTCCACCCCTTCAAATCCGATTTCCCGAATAAGTTCTAAGGTCGGGAAGAGGCTCTCGTCGATTTGAGTGCCCCAGAGCAGCAAATTCATACTGTATTTCATAATGCAATTTTATGGAGAAATAGTACTAAAAACCTATTGTTTGTTTGCAGGTTTTGACTGTTTTTTGATTGAAAACTCTAATATTAAATAAATTTTGGTTAAAAAAATGTTATTATAGAACAGATGTAACTAAAGACGAACCAGTACTTAAAAGACAACGTTTCGAAGAATATAGCCTACTTTTGTGCATGAATTATTTTAAAAATTTACAGGAATTACTGAAAGTAGAGCGGGAAGAAGATCTTCGCCAATACCAACGATTGACCGAGCAAGCATCCGTAGCTGAGCGCCGTGCCAATGGCCTTACGTGGTATCCGGTGGCGATACGTGGTTCGGAAATGAGTAGAGGCGATTATTTGTCGGTCGAGCTCGAACGCACAACCCATCAAGATATTTCTCACCAATTTCGTTTTGGGGTTCCTGCGGTTTTCTTTGGCAACCACGACCCTAAAAATGACCGAGTAGAAGGTACGATTGTGCATCAAAGTGGAAATCGACTACGAATTACCCTCCGCACGGATGAACTGCCCGACTGGACCCGCGACGGTAAGCTGGGCGTGGAAGTGCTTTTTGATGACAATAGCTACGAAGAAATGCAATCGGCACTCAAGCAAGCGATGGCCGTAGCAGAAGGGGCAGTGACTCCTATGAGGGAACTTGTACAGGTATTGACAGGAAATAAAACCCCAACTTTTAAAGAATATGGGCCCGAAGTAGCGCTTCTGCGTCTTAATGAATCACAGCAACGCGCGGTACAGACCATTCTGAAAGCCAATGAATTGGCGATTGTTCATGGGCCTCCAGGAACAGGGAAAACGACTACGTTGGTGCAAGCAATCAAAGCGTTGGTTTGTCGAGATAATCAGAAAATATTGGTGGTAGCGCCAAGCAATACAGCGGTGGACTTGTTGAGCGAAAAGCTTCATTTAGAAGGTGTAAATGTACTAAGGGTAGGAAATCCTGCCCGAGTTACCGAACGACTCATGTCGCTGACACTTGATGGTAAAATGTCCGAACATCCTCAAACAAAGGAGGTAAAACGACTCAAAAAGCAAGCACAAGAGTTTAAGAGTATGGCATACAAGTACAAGCGCAATTTTGGGAAATCGGAACGTGACCAACGTAAGCTGCTTTTTGAGGAAGCTCACAAAATCATGAAAGAGGTGGGCAATACGGAGCAATACATTATTGATGATTTGATGGCCAAGACGCAAGTAGTGACGGCGACGTTGGTAGGTTCTAATCACTATACCGTACGAGAAGGAAAGTATCAAACTGTTGTGATTGACGAGGCAGGACAGGCGCTAGAACCCGCGTGTTGGATTCCGATACTCAAGGCGCAAAAAGTAGTTTTAGCAGGAGACCATTGCCAACTTCCTCCCACCATCAAATCAGAAGCTGCGGCAAAGAGCGGATTGAGTAAGACGTTACTAGAAAAATGCGTTGATTTGTATCCGCAAGCAGTGACGTTGTTGGAAGAACAATACCGAATGAACGAGCAAATCATGGGGTATTCGTCGCAGGTGTTTTATAAAAACCTGTTAAAAGCGCACGCTTCGGTGGCCAAACGTCGCCTTTTTGCGGAGGATAAACCTGTGGTTTTTATTGATACTGCGGGCTGTGGTTTTGACGAAAAGATAGAAGGTACGAGTGCAACTAACCCCGAAGAAGCGGGGCTTTTGCTCAAGCACCTCAGCCAGTTTATGACCGAATGGGCTTCTAAAACTAAGACACCGAATGAAGTGCCGAGTGTGGCTATTATTTCGCCTTACAAACAACAAATTCAAATCCTTAATGAGCAACTAACGCAGGTCGCTGATTTGCAATCTTTTTTATCAGCTATTGCCGTAAATACCGTAGATAGTTTTCAAGGGCAAGAACGGGATATTGTGTATATCAGCATGGTACGAAGCAATGCCGAAGGAGTGATTGGGTTTTTGTCAGACATCCGACGGATGAACGTGGCGATGACAAGAGCACGTAAAAAATTAGTCATTGTGGGTGACAGCGCGACTTTAGCTCAGTTTTCGTTTTATGCCGATTTTATAGCTTATGCTGAGTCGATAGAGGCTTATCAAAGTGCGTGGGAATGGATGTAAACCACTCCTATTTATAGCTGTATTTTAACCAAAAAAAGAACATTTTTTGGTTAGTATAGTTAGATAATAGTTAACCACACGCCGAATGAGAATACCTTTACGCAAAGAGTTAAGTGCCCCTGCATCTTCATTTATGGCGCTTGAGCTAATTGAAGCTCATTTTGACCCAAACTGGCATTTTCACCCACACTACCAAATTTTTACGGTTCTAGAGGGGTCGGGGACGAGATTTATTGGGGACGATATTCGCCATTTTGAAGCAGGGGATACCGTTTTTTTGGGGCCTAATGTGCCTCATCTTTGGCGTAGCGACCGAGCGTATTTTGAGGGAAACACCGATTTGAAAACGCACGGTATTGTGGTCTATTTTACGGAAAATTTTTTGGGAGAAACGTTTTTTCAAAAACCAGAAATGCACGCACTGAGGCAGCTTTTGCAAAAAAGTCATCGTGGGCTAGACATTGTGGGTGGTGCCCGTGAATACGTGCGAGAAAGCCTAGGTTGCTTGTCGAAAATCGACGGTTTTGAGGCAATTCTTCAGCTTTTGACCATGCTTCACTATCTGTCGCACTCCACCGAAATTACCTACATTACGAGCGTGGGGTATGTGAATACCCATAAAGTTTCGGAGACGGAGCGAATGCAGAAAGTGCACGAATACGTGATGAAACACTTCAAAGAAGAACTCCGCCTCAACGAAGTGGCAGCACTCACCAACATGACTGAAGCGGCTTTTTGTCGGTATTTTAAAAGCCGTACTAATAAGACCTTTTCCGATTTTGTGAGCGAGATTCGGGTGGGTTATGCGTGCAAGTTGTTGATAGAAGAAAAATTTTCAGTGACCCAAATCTGTTACGAAAGTGGCTTCAACACCGTCTCAAACTTCAACAGACAATTTAAAAACCTCACTGGAAAATCGCCCTTGCAGTACCAAAAAGAGTACAGACGTGCGGGCGGCTAACGCACACGCTCATGGCAGAACATTTGGATACAGGAAAACAAGGCGAAGACAAAGCCGCTGAATTTTTGGCCGATAAAGGATACGAAATCGTTGTCAGAAATTACCGCTATCGTCACGCTGAAATAGACATTATCGCCAAAAAGAACAAAATTTTGGCATTTGTGGAGGTAAAAACCCGCACTAATCTTAGTTATGGAATGCCCGAGGAGTTTGTAGACGTCACCAAACGCCGATTGATTATGAAAGCAGCCGAAAACTACATTTTTGACCGTGATTGGCACGGTGACATTCGCTTTGATGTTGTTTCGGTCATTATTAATTCAGGTACTGTTAAAGTTTTCCACATCGAAGATGCGTTTTATTGAGCCACGTAAGCGATGCCTTCTTTGTCGAGCAGTGAGGTGATGCGTTCGCTGATTTGAAAAACAATTTTGACGTTTTTAGGCTCCATTTCATCGTCCACCCATTTCCAGTCTTCGGCGGTGGCATCGAGCAGATTGAGGAGTTCAAACAGTTTCTTGGGTTTTTCTTGCGCCAAAAAGCCGTCCGAGTTTTTGATAAAAATGGCCACGTCCGACGCCGAAATCCATTCCAAATCATTTAGAAATTTGTCGAGCGATTCTAAGTTATGTTCAAAATCTTCGGGAAAGCCCAAGCCTTTTTCAATGGCTTGATAAAAAGCGGTAAGGGTTGGAGTTTTGGCCCCATCAATCATGGCCACTCGATAGGCAGAAAAACTACTGCCGAGCATAGGTGTGGATAGAAGAATAAAATTGGCCATGATTACGATTGTTTGGTTTTGTTACGCCCTTGTTGAAGGAGCTCAATGCGCTTATTACGATAGGTTTGGGTGGCAATATCCCGTAAAATATTAAGTGAATCAGCTGTATTTTTTGACGAAACTCCGCCATAAATTACTCCGTCAATCGAACGTAAGGCTTCGGCTAATTGTTCGTCGGGCAGATTGTCCATAATCTCCTTGGTGGTATAAGTTACGTAAGGTTTACGTTCGAGGCGCTGCAAGTAGATCTTCCAGAGTACCACTACCTTTTCGGCATTTTCGATGCCTTTAGAGCCGTTGATGTCGCGGGTAAAGCGGGTAAAATTCCGTTGAAATTCCCGATTTCTTAAAAACATTTGGTACAATTCCCACTGACGCGTAAGAGCCTCACCGAAGAGTAAATAAATACCTGTTCCAATCAAACTTATCAGTAATCCTAAAAGGACGAGATAAGGGTAGTTGGTTTGACTTCGCAAAGGTACCACCTGTGTATCAGTACGTAGGTATAACGAATCTGTCAGCTCGCCTTTGATTTGTTCTCGTAGTTTTATAGAATCAATCTCAGAATAAATAGCGGTACAATCTCGACCTTCTTTTTGCCAAATAGGCACTGATAAGGTTTGAATCTTGGCTAATTCAAACGAAAGAAGGGTATATACTGCACTATCTAAACTACCTTTGGCACTGGTTTCGGTCGGAAAATAATTGAGTTTGACGACTTCAAAGGGGCGGAAAGCAGCGCTAGTATCGGGAAAAAAAACTTCAACCCGAGGTGAATGCCGAAAACTTAGTGTGTATTTAAAAGGCTTACCTACCTCAATGCTGTCGGTCAAAAAGTGGCCGTTAGGGCGTTGTTGAGGATAAGCCGTAGAAAGCGAGCAAAGGAAGAAAAGAAATAAAACGAAGCGCTGCACTGTGTATAAAATAAGCCCCCTTCTCTCTGTACAGAGAGAAGGGAAGAAGAACCAATTATTTTGCCAATTTAGCCTGTAAGTTGGCATCAATAGCATCCAAAAACTCTTCAGTATAAAGGTAGTGCTCACCGTGGTTTACTTTGTTACCGTAGATACACACTGCCAAGTCTTTTGTCATTTTTCCGCTTTCGACCGTCTCAATACATACTGCTTCGAGGGCGTTGCAGAAATCGACGAGGGCTTGGTTACCGTCCAATTTACCGCGGAAAGCTAAACCACGCGTCCATGCAAAGATAGAAGCGATAGGGTTTGTCGAGGTACGGTTTCCTTTTTGGTACTCGCGATAGTGGCGAGTTACGGTTCCGTGAGCTGCCTCTGCTTCCATTACTTGGCCGTCTGGAGTCAAAAGAACCGAAGTCATTAAGCCTAATGAACCAAAACCTTGCGCAACGGTATCCGACTGAACGTCTCCGTCGTAGTTTTTACAAGCCCATACGAAGTTACCGTTCCATTTCAGAGCCGATGCTACCATGTCATCAATAAGACGGTGCTCATAGTGAACGCCCTTATCTTTGAATTCGGTTTCGTAAATTTCTTGGAAAATATCTTTGAAACGACCGTCGTATTTCTTCAAAATCGTATTTTTTGTCGAAAGATACACAGGCCATCCTTTTTGTAAACCTACTTGGAGACAAGCACGGGCAAATCCGCGGATAGATTCGTCGGTGTTGTACATTGCCATAGCTACACCATCGCTCTTGAAATTGTAAACTTCGTGTTCGATCACAGTTCCGTCTTCACCTTCAAACTTGATAGTCAATTTTCCTTTACCTTTTGTAACAAAGTCAGTAGCGCGGTATTGGTCACCAAACGCGTGGCGTCCAACGATGATAGGGGCATCCCAGTTAGTTACTAAACGAGGTACGTTTTGGCAAACGATTGGCTCACGGAATACGGTACCATCCAAGATGTTACGAATAGTTCCGTTGGGTGACTTCCACATTTGCTTCAATCCAAACTCTTGTACACGTTGTTCGTCAGGAGTGATAGTAGCGCATTTGATACCTACGCCGTATTGGCGAATGGCGTTGGCTGCGTCCACGGTTACTTGGTCATTGGTTTCATCACGGTATTCGATGCCAAGGTCGTAGTATTTGATATCAACGTCTAAGTAAGGTAGGATAAGCTTATCTTTGATAAAACGCCAGATGATTCGGGTCATTTCATCGCCGTCGAGTTCGACGACAGGGTTAGCCACTTTTATTTTTTCCATGTTCGCAACTGAAAATTGGGGGATGAGTTAAATAAAGGTGCAAATATAACCAACTATGTTGAGTAACCCTTACGCATTTGTCACCAATTTATGGTGATTATTAATAATGCAGGGGCGGCATTATAGACGATAAACTGAGATAGTACGGTCAAACTGAGGAGTAAAGTGGCGGCAAAAAGCATAGAAAGGTAAAAATAAGCCGAAGACAAAGGAGGATTATCGTGCCTGTATTTTTTGAAAATCCGATTGAATCGACGATAAATCGCGCCAATTGTACAGTAACCTACGATTAAAATTTGACAGTTTTTATAGCCATACTACCCTAAAAGTACTCCCTAAAAGCCGAAACGTTGACCAATATTTGATAAAAAACCTAACAAAAAATGAGGTGAGCAGAATACGGCACTCCATAGTGATATTCTGGATGGGGTCTACAAAGGGGATTCGATTACCTACCAAAATGAGTTGAGTCGGTATAATAGCTAGCTTGCAAAACTATAGAAAAAGCAGGGCATTTTTTGAAGTAAATAGAGTGGAGTCATCGTCTAATGGTCTAAACTTTGGAATGCGCAAATGATACACCACCACCCTAAAACCAATAGCAACAATGAGGCGGAAGTACAAGGATTAAAAATAGGGTGATACTGAGTTGATGTTTTCATGGGGAGTCGAAAACGTTGAGTTAGTAAGAGGAGGCCATTTGACCTGGATTTTTGACCACAAATCGGCAAAAAGTCGCCGTTTAGTCAAACCCTATTGCGAATGGAATAAGAGGTTTCTAACTTCGTGAAAAATTCAGGTACAATGAGCAAGAAAAAAACAACCCCACCCGAAGGTACCGAAAAACCACGGGTTCATAAAGACCTCGACGGGTTTGATATCCGAATCAATTCCTTTGGAGAAATTACTTCGACGATTGACATTGATAAAATCAATCAGTTTTTGAACAAACACGTGGACGATAAAAAGCTACGCCATCGCGATGACCTCAACGAAGGGGGAGAGGATGAGTAAATGACAACATATACATTCTAAATAACCTTAACAAACAGCAAATCATGTACTCTCACGAAATTGATTACAAAATCATTGGCGAAGACATCCAAATTGTTGAAATAGAGCTAGATCCTAACGAAACCGTGATTGCGGAAGCAGGCTCGATGCTTTTTATGGAAGATGGTATTCAGTTTGAAACCAAAATGGGCGATGGAACCAATCCTAACCAAGGCATTATGGGGAAAATCTTTCAGGCAGGTACGCGCTTACTCACGGGCGAGTCGTTGTTTATGACGCACTTCACCAACCGTGGTTATGGAAAACGTAAAGTGGCCTTTGCTGCCCCTTACCCTGGAACAGTGATGCCGATTGATTTAAGAAATATTTATAGCAATACCTTGATTGTTCAAAAAGATGGTTTCTTGTGTGCTGCCATGGGTACCAAAATAAGCATTCACTTTAACCAACGTTTGGGAAGCGGTTTGTTTGGAGGAGAAGGCTTTATTCTTCAAAAATTACAAGGCGACGGACTAGCGTTTGTTCACGCGGGTGGGGTAGTTATTGAGCGTCAACTTAATAACGAAACCCTCCGAGTAGATACAGGCTGTGTGGTGGCGTTTGAACCTACACTTAACTTTAGCGTACAGCGTTCGGGAAGCCTTAAGTCGATGGTGTTTGGGGGCGAAGGTATTTTCTTGGCTACGCTACAAGGGACAGGGAAATGCTGGATTCAGTCAATGCCGATTTCAAAACTGGTTGACCGCCTCTCTATCTATGGTTCACAGTCTCGCAAAGAAAGTGGTTCGGTCTTGGGTGGATTGGGCAATTTGTTTGAAGACTAAGACAGGTGTAACAGAAAGGAGAATGTGGAGGTTGTGTGCAATCTCCACATTCTTTTGTACTCTAGTTCTAATTTTTTCCTCCGCCTAATGAGCCACTTGCACCGCCTAATTGTTGGGTGATAGCCACAATTTTGGCATTAAGCGTATCAATTGCTTTGGCATGGCGTGCTTCCAAATCAGGTAAATTTGCTGTTGATTTCAACGATGCTTCGTATTGAAAGGCTGGCAACATCCACGACGCATATCCACTGTAAGGGTCCGACGACGCATACAACGAACGATACCATGAGCCGTAGGCCATTCCTTTAGGGTCGATAAAGGCTTTTTCCAAATCCCGCAGCTCTTTATTGATAGCCGCAACTTTGGCTTTATCGATTTGATCGGCGGCCAAAAGTACTTTGATGCGGCTTTCGTAATTTTGGGCGTTTTGCTTGAGCGTTTCTACTTGTGCCAATAACTTATCCATTGAATAAGTAGGAGAATAAGCTTTGATAGCTTTCTCAGCAGTTTTGAGGTGAGTGGTCAAATCAGTGGCATAACGCGATACGTCGTAGGGCAAAATATCGGCATTGGCTAAGCGCAACGACATCGTTCCTACTACTTGCTCTACCATCGGCCCCATTTTATAGGTTGAGTCTACAAACTTGTTGTAGAAAAATAAATCATCGTACTGAGAGTGGTACAAAGTAGGGCCACCTACGCCCGCGCTCAACGACGGGATTCCGACGTGCATGTAAAAAGCAATGTGGTCGGAGCCTCCACCTAAGTTGCCAATACTAGGTTCATTGTCGGTAGAAACAGGTGCCGAACCACCCACATTAGTGGTGCTACTCCCTCTACGTCCCCCTTTTTGGCCTATCCAATGGTCATAAACCGTTTTGTTTGAATCGGGATATTCGACGGCTTGAGAAGCTTCAATAAGTAACTTTTTGAGGGATGGCGAGGCACTTCCACCAAAAATTTTACCTGATACTGCTGCGTCGTAGTTCATGTAGGCCACTGCTTTGGCGCTTAGTTCATCGCGCATCTGTTCTACCCACTCGGCAGAGCCAATCACGCCATGCTCTTCGGCGTCCCAGTGGCAAATTTTAATGGTACGCTTAGGCTTTTGAGGCATTTTTCCCAGTGACTCGGCCAGGGTCAAAAGCATAGCTGTGCCACTGTTGGGGTCAGTAGAGCCGTACGACCAAGCATCATAGTGGCAGCCTGCAATAACCCATTCGTCTGGAAACTCACTGCCTATGAGTGTTCCAACTACCTCATAAATCCGAACAAACTCTTTGTCTTGCTTTACTTTGAGGTGTACTTTCAACTCAGAGCCACCTTCCAAACGATACGCCAACGGCAGGCCACCTTGCCAGCCTGCGGGTACACCTTTGCCTGTCATACGTTTGAGAATCTCAACCGCAGACCCCCAAGGAAGGGGCGTGACAGGAATTTTGTGAAAAGCGGCGTCTTTGGGGTCGAGGCGCTTTACTTTTTTGGGGCCATCAAGGGGAAGGGCAGGTTCAAAAGGAGTAAGCGGGTCGCCTGTATAATCGACGGTCAACAGAGAACCGCGCTGAATAGTGTTGTCATTGGGCTGCGAACCTTCAGGAAACGTAATGCCCTTGCCGTAGCCATTATCAGCAGGGTCGGTATAGATAATAACCCCAGCTGCACCAGCGGCTTCGGCATGTTTGGCTTTATAGCCGCGGAAGTTACCTCCGTAGCGTGCCAACACAATTTTCCCTTTCACCGAAATGCCCATTGCTTTAAGTTGCTCAAAATCTTCTTTGCGGCCATAATTGGCATATACAACCTCGGCAGTTACATCGCCCGAACCCGAGTAAGAATTCCAGCCGGGGGTGAGGCGAGGGTCATTGGAGTATTTATCTTCTTTAATAATATACTCGCGATTATTGAGAGGAAGGCGAACGGGCTCGACCACTTCCACAAGACTTTCGCCAGGGCTTTTTGATAAATAAATATCGTGCGGAAAAATTTCCACTTGTAAACCCGCCTTGCGCATCACGTCGGCAATGTAGTCGCGGACTTTCTCATTTTCGGGAGTGCCTGCCAAGTGCGGAACACTCGTGAGTTTTTGAAGGTGGGTTTTGTAACGCTCGGCTGACTGCTTGGTACGATATTCTTGCTCAATTTTTTCCTGTTTGGCCTGGTTAGAGACCGAAAAACCTGAAAGGGTTTTCTGAGCAAAGGTCAAGGTTGTGGTATATAATAGCCCACTAATGAGTAAGGTTTTTTGCATGGGAAAATGGTTGGTTGATGATAATAAATAATCCCGTAGCAAGTTACTAAAATCTTTTAAAAATGGTGTTAACAATCATTAACCAAGCTGTTATAAACCTTTGGCGTTTCTAGCGTTCTAAGAGTAAAATACAGAAAAATAACTGTTCACATAAACCAACTAAACGCGATGAAAAAGTTAGTGTTTGCCGCAGCTATGATTTTAGTCTCTATTGGTGCCAATGCACAATGGAGAAACAATAACAACCGCGACCGCCGTTATGACGACCGCCATGGCAATCGTTACGATAACCGTCGGGACGACGACCCTCGGGGCTACGATGATCGATTTGTTAGAAACAACCTTGGCGACCGTATTGACGACTTTCAACGTGAAGCGCGCCGCCGAATAGCGGATGGTATCGCTCAAGGCTCTATCTCATCGCGTGAAGCAAGAGGGTTGATGCGCGATGTAGAACGTATCGAACGTAAAGAGCAAATTTTCTGGCGCGACCGTGTGCTTGACCCACGCGAACGCCGTGAACTAGTAGACGACTTATACGCACTTCATCGTGAGATTACTCACGAAAAGCGAGACAATGAACGCTCCACCTACGACGATTTTGGTCGAAATGATCACCGTTACGGTCAGCGTAACAGAGGATGGTGATTACATAACAGCGGGTCGAAATTTCGACCCGCTGTTTTTTTAGCTTTTGTTGTAACCTTTCCGTTTTTGCTCAGTACAGCTTTGTAGAAGCAGTCAAGAATTAATTTAACAAACTTTAATATAAAATTTTCTTTCTATTGTTAGGCAATAAAATAACCAAACACTACGTTTGTAGTGTAATAGCCATTTTCTAATTATTGTTAAACACTTTTATAACCTAAACAGCCATGAAAAAACTTCTCCTCGGGGCATGTATGTGCCTTAGTGTGTTGTTTGCGTGCGCCCAAACTCCCACGCGTTTCCAAATACAAGGAATTACTGCTGATACCTCCTCCGCGCCACTAGGCTCGGCTACGGTAATGCTGCTTCAGCGCAAAGATTCATCGTTGATTAACTTTACTCGCTCTAGTGACAAAGGGATATTTATCCTACGAAATGTTAAAAAAGGGGAATATTTACTCAAAATTTCGTTTGTAGGTTATATACCTTTTCAAAAAGATATTGAGTTCGGAGATAAAGAACTCATCGACCTTGGTACGCTAAAAATGAAGGCAATTACCAAAGAGTTGTTTGAGGTGGTTGTCAAAACGGCGCGTGCGCCGCTCAGCATCAAAGGAGATACGATTGAGTACAATGCCGCCTCGTTTAAAGTACCTCCAGGGTCGACGGTCGAAGACCTTCTTCGAAAACTCCCTGGTGTACAAATTGACCAAGACGGAAACATTGTTGCTCAAGGCCAACAAGTCCGTAAAGTGACCGTCGATGGAAAGCGTTTCTTTGGAGATGACCCCAAGATGGCCACTAAAAACCTTCCTGCGGAAGCGATTACTAAAGTTCAGATTTTCAACGATAAGTCGGAACAAGCCAAAGTAACGGGGATCGACGACGGAAAAAAAGAGAAAACCGTGAACTTGGAATTGAAAGACGGCTTTAAAAAAGGGGGATTCGGTAAGGTGACGGCTGGCTTAGGAGCCGACGGCAACGGTTCGAGAGGAGCCCGCGCTGAGATTAAAGGAAACTACAATAAGTTTGACGATAAAAACCAGTTTTCGCTCATTGGCTTAACTAATAATACCAACCAAACGGGAATGTCGTGGGACGATTACCAAGATTTTCGAGGAAGTGGGTCTTTTAATAACTGGAATGACAACGGAGACTTTGGCTTTGGTGGCGGTGGAGGCCGTTTCATTATCATTAACGGAGATGACGACGGTGGACTCAATATCCCCGTGGGGGGAGGAAGAGGACAAGGGTATTCTAACAACGTCGCTGCTGGGATTAATTACAATTTCAACGGGAAGAAAACCAAAGTCAATTCGAGTTATTACTACAACTCAACTCGTCAAGTAGTGGACGCGATTCGCAGCCGCGAAAATTTCTTGACCAACGGTTCGTTTAAATCACAGGAAGAAAGTAGTCAAATCAATTTTATTGGAAACCACCGTTTGGCGTTCCGTTACGAGCAAATGATTGACTCGACCAACACCATTATTTTTACCAACAATAGCCGTCTCAACGGGGGAAATACCAGCCTTAAAAGTATTCAGCAGTACTTCCAAGCGGGTAACTTCAAGTCGAACGAAAGCACGATTAAAAATGGAACGAACGTTGACAAAATGGAAACAGCTAACACGGTTATTTATCGTTGGAAAGCCAAGCGCAAAAAAGGACGTAATTTTGCGGCAAGTGGTTCGTACGGCTACGTTCAAAATGATGGAATTGCGGATCAAAATTCATTGAACTTATTTTATTCTGCCAATTCTGCTAATGAGGTAATTCGTAGAGCACTTGACTTGACCAATAACACCTACAGCCGCATCAATGAACTCAAATCAAGTTTATTGTTTGTAGAGCCAATATCGAAGCGAGTGTTTTGGGAAACGTTCTTAAATTTGAGCCGCCGTGGCAACTTCGTAGACCGTGATGCCTTTGATTTAGCCCAGGAAAGTCGGAAAAAAACACCTGTTGATTCGTTGAGTAGCTATTTCAAAAATGACATTACGTATGCCCGTATTGGGTCATCGTTGCGTTATTCTTACAAGGGGTTTAACCTTTCGGGAGGGGTGGCTGTTCAACGCTTCGGATTGGATGGAAAATTTGCACTGGGTCAAAATCCGAGCTCGTTCATTAACGTAAATCGTACGTTTGTAGCTTGGTTGCCCAATGTGTCTCTCAACTATGATCTCAAAAATAACCGTTATCTCTGGTCAGAATACGATGTAAATGTAAATCAGCCTAACGTTCGTGATTTACAGCCGGTCATTGACAATAGCAACCCGCTGTATATCCGTCAAGGAAATCCCGATCTGCTTCCTTCGGTTAATCATAACATTAACTTTGGCTATAACATGTTTAACCCTGCAAGCTTTACCAATTTAGGTTTAAATTTGTTTTATTCGTACAACGTCAACCAGATTATTTACAACCAACAAGTAGACCCGACAACATTAGTGACGGTGACTACTCCAACTAATATTTCGGGGGGGCAGAGCATTGGGGCATGGATGAACTTTGGCTTTCCGCTGAAGAAAACAAAGAGTAATCTTAACTTTAACGCTAATCCTAATTTTAGCCGTAACTTGACCTATATCAACGGTATTCTTAACGAAACCAATAACGACAGTTACCGCTTTGGAATGCGTTTGGATTTAACACCTAGCGATAACTTTACGTTTTTTGCCAACGCCAACTGGGGAGTTACCAACTCTCGTTTCTCGGTTAATACAGCTCAAAACATGAAAATTATTAACCACACGTATGGCGGTACGATGAACATCAAGTTGCCAAAAGATTTCTTTATTAATTCAAATCTTGACTATCGTATTTATATCAATAACCGTTTCAATCTTGACCAACGTTTGCCGATTATGAATGCGTCGATTTACAAAATTTTGGGTAGGGCAAAGAAAGCCGAACTTCGCTTATCGGTGTACGATGTGTTTAACAAAAACTTGGGTATCAGTCAGTTTGCTAACCAAAACTTTGTATCACAAGAAAAAGTACAAACCTTGGCTCGTTACGGCATGCTTACCTTTACCTACAACATGCGTGGTATGAATACAACCCTCAAACGCCGTGAAGGTTTCTTCTAATCAATCGTTAATCCAACCCAAAAAGATGATCGCTATAAACATGAAAAATAGATTGAATTTTTTGATAGTGAGCCTGTTGTGGATAGCCAACAGTTTATATGCTCAATCGACCGAAGGAATGGTCACGTACGAACACAAAAGCTATTGGACTAAAATCAATGCTCGGATGACGTTTTTGAGCAAAGAAGAAAAAGATCGCATGAAGCTGACTTGGGGAAATGAAGATGGGTACGGAGTAAAAATGAAATTGTTTTTTGATGAAAAACAAAGTGTTTATACCTATTTTAGTGACCAAGGCCAAAGCGACGACGGCCAGTGGTCGTGGCGCCAAGAGGATTATTTGATTTACCGTAATTTTGATGCTAATAAGCTCATTGAACATCATGAAATGTTGGGGAAAACGTATTTAATGGAAGATACCCTCATGACGTACAATTGGCGTGTACAAAACCAAATCAAAGACGTAGCCGGCTACGTGTGTATGAGAGCCGAAACGTTTGACCCTATCAAGAATCAAAAAATAATCGCTTGGTTTGCGCAGGATATTCCTGTGGCAGGGGGGCCTGAACGCTATTTTGGTTTGCCTGGCTTGATTTTAGAATTAGATATCAACGACGGCGACGTGGTGGTATCGGCTCAGAAAGTAGAACTTAAGAATGTGCAGAAAGAACTTGTCTTGCCGAAAATGAAAGGCAAAAAGATAAAAGTCGAGGACTATAATCAAATGATTCAAAAGCATATTGCTGAAAGCATGAAAGCCCAGCGAAACCCCTTTTGGTCAATGCGCTATTAGTGGTACGGTTTTTTAGACCGTACTTTTCTCTTTTGAAGCCAAAAAAGGGAACCGCATCATGCGGTTCCCTTTTTTGGCTTCAGACAAAGACGAAAATGTCTTAGTTTTTCTTTGCTGGAGTTGCAGGCGTTTGTGTTGCGGGTTTTGTAGCAGGCTGAGTAGCAGGAGTAGTTGCGCTACCTACTTTTTGCTGTAATTGTTGAACAGCTGCTTCAGCAGCTGCTTTTTGTTGTTTTTCAACCTCTGCAGGATCAACACCCAATTTCTTCAAAATCAAGTTACTAACGTTCAATTCTTCCGAACCAGCAAACAAGATAATTGGAGTAGTATTAGCACCTGCATCCATGTTGAAGATGTAGGTATAACCATTTTCTTTACCTACTGCGTCGATAGCTCCTTGGATTTTCACCATTACGGGCTGAAGCAATTGTTGTTGCTTTTTTTGTAATGACTCTTGCGAAGAGCGTTGGAAATCTTGAAAATCCGTTTGAAGACGGTTCAGTTCTTTTTCTTTATCTGCACGAATGATTTCAGACCACTTCGCTGCATTTTGTTGATAAGCCTTGTACTTGTCTTCGAACTCCTTCGATTTTTCTTGCATCGCTTTTTCAATTTGCTGTTGCTGAATCGTAAGTTCATTTTCAATTTTCTTATAGTCAGGTAACAACGTCATCACGTAGTCTACGTTGGTCCAACCGATTTTGGTCGCAGCCTGCTGGGCTTTGCTTTCAAAACTCACTAAAGCAATAAGCGCAAGGAGGGCTGCAGTCAATGTACGTTTCATTTTTATCTACTGTTTTGGTTTGGTTACTTTATTAGCTGAGGTATTTGTTGCGGGTGTTTTTGATGCTGGCGCATTAACGTTTGGAGTCACTGGTTTAGTATTTTTTTCTTTATCCTCGGTACCTAATCCAAGTTCTTCCATCACATAGTCGGTGTAATCATGGACTGGGTTAGAATAGATAATGACAAAATCGCTTGATTTGTCAAGTAACATATCTAATCTCCGCTGACGACATACTCGTTCTACTGCTTTGTACACTTGGTCGGTGATGGGTTTGATAATTTCTTTCTTTTTTTGAAATAACATCCCTTCAAATCCGAAAATTTTATTGTTATAATCCTTTGCCTCACGCTCTTTGTCTGCAATTTCTTGCTGACGCTTACGCTTCATTTCGTCGGTCAAAAGTACTTCTTCTGCCTGATAAAGCCGCTGAAGTTTATCAATTTCAGTGTATTTATCTTGAATTTCTTTTGCCCAACGATCCGAAAACTTATCTAATTCAGCTTGTGCTTTTTGGTACTCAGGCATTTTGCTCGTTACGTACTCCATATCCATATATCCCCATTTTTGAGCTGATAATGAGTAGGTTACCAATACGAATTGCAAAATTAGTAAAAGCCCACGGGTTTTCATTGTCGATTTTGGATTTTGTTTAAGGAGGAGGCTTGATTTTGCTTACTCCATTAAGTGTATGTTTTTTCTAGCGAATTTGCTGTCCAATCGTAAAGTGGAATTGTGGTCCACTGCGTTTTGTTTGTCCTGGTAGTGGGTCAAATCCATAGGCCCAGTCAATACCAATCAAACCAAACGCTGGCATAAAGATACGGGCTCCTACCCCTGCCGAACGCTTCAAATCAAATGGGTTATAATCCTTGTATTTCTTTTGAGGCTGGTCGGTTCCCCAGTTGTTTCCAGCTTCGGCAAACACCAATCCAAAGATAGTAGCCGATGGGTTCAACGATAGCGGATAACGTAGCTCCATGACATATTTACTGTAAGCGACCCCACCTAAGCTAGAGACACTGTTCGTAGAAGTCGAAGTACTTTGAGAGGCGTCGGTTGTGCTCAAACGGTTGTAAATAGGAACAATCGAACGGTCGGTATAACCTCTCAAACCGATGATATCTTGCGCAAGGGCAAACATCCCATAGCCTGCCAATCCAGAGCCCCCAAGTACGAAACGCTCGAAAGGACTAATAGATAGATTTTGATTATAGCGTCCCAAGAAACCGAGGTGGGCACGGGTGCTCAATACAAGCTTTCCTGCTACTGTTTGGTACCATGTTGCATCAAACATCCACTTGTGGTATTCTACCCATTTGTATTGGGCCTCTTTTGACGAAAAAGAAGTATTTCCTGTGATAGCTGAATAAGGGGGGGTAAAAGTGCCACTCAACGAAAACGACGAACCTCCACGTGGAAATTGTGGGTTGTCAATCGTGTTGCGAGACAACGTGAGGTTCAACGTTACGTTGTTCGAAACGCCATTAGGATAACCAATACCAAATAAGTCGAGGCTATCCATTTTGTAACGTTGGTACGAAAGGGCAGAACTCAATACAAAGTAGCGATCGGGTATTTTAAGGCGTTTTCCAAGAGAAATCGTAACCCCCGAGTTTTTGTAAGAACCCAAGAAGGTGAGTCCAGTAGATGAACGCGTATAAAGGTTGGTATAATCAACTGTACGATAAACCGTATGGCTTAAGTTGATACCAAAGTTAACAGGCTTCTTACCACCTAACCAAGGTTCAGAAAAGCTAATGGTGTATGTTTGAAACTGACGACCACTGGCCTGAAAACGAACAGATAGTTTCTGCCCATCGCCTGAAGGAAGCGGCTTCCATGCTTTGAGGTTGGTGATATTTTTGGTCGAAAAGTTGTTAAACACAAGTCCTAGTGTCCCTACAAACCCGATAAAACCACCCCAACCACCTGAAAGCTCAATTTGGTCACTTGGTTTTTCTTCAACAGTATATTCAATATCTACAGTTCCATCCTCTGGGTGAGGGACAGGATTGATGCCAATTTTTTCTGCATCAAAATATCCTAACTGCGACAGCTGACGTTGGGTGTTGATAATTTCTGTTTTGCTAAATTTCTGTCCTGGCAACGTAAACAATTCGCGAAGTACAACGTGGTCGCTGGTTTTGGTGTTACCATTCAAGATAATTTTATTGATAGTTGCCTGTTTGCCTTCAAAAATACGCATTTCAAGGTCAATCGAGTCGCCTTCAACGGCTTTTTCAATAGGGCGGCAGTTGTAGTATAAATACCCATCGTCCATGTACAAAGAACTAACATCTTGCCCTGGATTAGCTTCGAGGCGTTTCTGGATTTCTTCGGGATTATAAATATCGCCCTTTTTAAGTCCAAATACCTTATTGAGTTGTTCGGTTGTGCGAAGATAATTCCCTTGCCAAGTAACATCACGGATGTAGTAGCGGGGGCCTTCTTCGATGTTCAGTACTACGTCAATGGTTTTATCACCAGGGTTGTTAATGATGGAGTCAGAAACAATAGTGGCGTCGCGGAAGCCATTCTTATTGTAATATTCCATCAACTTCTCTTTGTCTTCTTCGTATTTCTTTGGAATAAATTTTGACGGGGTAAAGAGACGCCCAAATCGCATTTGTTTGGTGCCTTTGAGTTTGTTACGAAGTTTCCCTTCCAACAATTCTTTACGTCCGTTGAAAACAATCTGGCGAATCTTCACTTTAGAACCCTTGCTAACGACGATTTTGAGGGTAGCATTCCCACGAGTAGTGTCCGAAATCTGGTTAATTCTAACCTTTACGTTCATAAAACCCTTGTCGATAAAATAACGTTTTACCGCCAGTTGGGTATTTTTGATCATTGTATTGGAGATGATACGTCCTTTCGGAAGCTTGATTTTGTCGTTAAGGGATTCTTTTTCGCCCTTACGAATTCCCTCGAATTCGACTTTGAAAAGTCGAGATTGCTCTTTAATTTGAATCTCCAACCAAATCTGCTCGCCTTCAATTTTACGGGCCAAAATTTCGACATCTTCCAAAATCTTTTGGTCCATCAATTTTTTGATAGCACTGTTGATCGCATCGCCAGGAACTTTGATTTTATCACCTACTCGTAGGCCCGACATCGAAACCATCGAGTTGGGGTCTAAAAATTGATTTCCTGTAACAATGATTTCAGCGACGACGTAGTCTTTGGGCTCTGCGTAATTGATAGTTTCGTCTTTAGGGGTAGACGTGACGACTGGGGTGTTTCGTCCGAGGCCTAACTGCTGTGCATGAAGACCTATACTGGTGGCAGCGAAAACAGCAGAAAAACTAACGAGACGGATAAGTTGGTTGAATTTTTTCATAGATACACGGTTCTTTCCCATTTGCTAATAACGGCAAAAGAAAGGGTTTATTTCGCTTCGGTCACAATCTGTTCACTGGTTTTACCAAAACGTCTTTCTCGTTGTTGAAACGATAAAATAGCCTCATACAAATGCTCTCTGCGGAAGTCGGGCCAAAAGACCTCGTCGTAGAAATAAAGCTCGGCGTATGCCAACTGCCACAGTAAAAAGTTACTAATTCGGTGGTCGCCTCCGGTACGTAGCATTAGGTCTACTTCAGGGCGTTGTTGGGTAGAAAGGGTTTGATTAAATAGGTTCTCACTGATTTCTTCTGGAGCTAAGGCTCCTTCTTTCACTTGTAGCGCTAATCGCTGGGCTGCTTGTACAATATCCCATTTTCCGCTGTATCCCAAAGCTAAAATAAGGTTAAGACCTGTATTGTGCTTGGTTTTTTCAATGGCTTCTGCCAACTCACGTTGGCACGATTTAGGGAGGCTATCGGTGTCACCAATGGTATCGAGACGGATGTTATTTTTGAGCAAAGTGGGTAATTCGTCACCAATTGTATAGACTAGTAATTCCATTAATGCTCTTACTTCTGCTTCAGGGCGCCCCCAGTTTTCGGTTGAAAAGGCATAGAGGGTCAGGCACTTAATGCCTAGTTCGGCACAGCCTTCGGTGGCTTCGCGTACGGCTTTAATAGCGTTTCTGTGTCCAAATACCCGCATAGCGCCACGCTTCTTGGCCCAACGGCCATTGCCATCCATAATGATGGCTATATGTTGAGGAAGTTTAGTACGGTCTAATTGTTCTTTCATTCGCACGTAAAAATGGCCTGCAAAGTTAGAGGAAATTATCAGGGAATCAAAAGGATAAACCTTAGGGCTATACCTTCATGGTTTTCCACTTTCCACGTCTGAAAAGAAGGATACCTACAATAGCCAGCAACGACTCACTGAATGCCACCGAAATATAGACGCCATTGGGTCCCATTTGTAAGTGTTTGGCCAATAGATACGCAAGGGGGATTTCGACGGCCCAAAAGCAGACCAAGTTCATCAGAGTGGGTGTGAGGGTATCGCCTGCACCGTTGAATGATTGGCTGATAACCATGCCGTAGGCAAAAAATAAATACCCAAAACAGATGATACGAAGGCAGTTGACTCCTGTCGCTACGGTGGTGGGGTCGTTATTGAACCAACCGACAATATCAGCCGAAAAGACAAAAAAAACGACCGCTATAATGGATAAAAAGACAAAATTGAAAAAGGCTGCGCGCCATACCGAGGTTTCGGCACGTTGGGGTTGGTTGGCGCCGAGGTTTTGACCTACAAGCGTAGCGGCAGCATTGGCCATACCCCATGACGGCAAAATGGTGAAAACAATCACCCGAATGGCAATGGTATAACCTGCGACAATCTGGGGACCAAAATCGGATAAAATACGCGTCAAGAACACCCAGCTTGCTGAAGCAATCAAAAACTGTCCTGTGCCACCTGCGGCCACACTAATAAGGTTGTGAATGATAGCTAGGTTGGCCTTGAGTTGAGAGGCTAGCACCTGAACGGCTCCTTGCCCCTTAGTTAACGAATACAACTGATACGCCACACCCAAGGTACGCCCCACGGTAGTCGCCATTGCCGACCCTGCTACGCCAAAGGCTGGAATAGGCCCCCATCCAAAAATAAAAAGTGGGCAAAGGAGCATATTTACACCATTGGCAATCCAGAGCGAACGCATGGCTAAGGCAGCATCGCCTCCACCGCGTAACACGCCGCTGAGGGTGTATAACAAAATGATGGCGGGGCTGCTGGCAAAAATGATTCGAGTAAAATCAGTACCTGATTGAATAAGATTTTCACTTCCCCCCATGGCTCGTAAAATGGATTCGGCTCCGAAAAAACCGCTCACACCAATGACTACGCCAAGAACGATGGATACCAAAATAACTTGAGCTGCGGCATGACCTGCCTCCGAAAACCGCTTTTCTCCTACACGTCTGGATACGATGGCGGTGGCGGCTGTGCTGAGACCAATTGCGACCGAATAAACCAACGTCAGTACCGACTCCGTGAGCCCAACGGTTGCAACGGCATCGGTGTTGACTTTAGAAACAAAGAAAATATCGACAACTGCAAAAAGCGATTCCATCACCATTTCCAAAATCATAGGAACCGATAGTAGAAAAATGGCGCGATTGATACTACCAGAGGTGTATTCGTGCTCTTCGCCTTTGAGAGCTTGTAAAAATAAATCGAAGAATTTACGCATGGCTGTGCTAAAGTGTTTTGATGTCCCAAACCGAAATACGGCGGTCATCGCTGGCAGATATAAGTTGGTTGTTGAAAGTCGTCCAAAGAAGTTTATTGATGGAGGTGCCGTGTCCTGCATGACGGGCGCGGTCAATCACTTTTAGAAGCCGAAAGGTAGTCGCATCCCAAATTTTGATCGATTTGTCCATACTACAGGTCGCAAATAGACGATGGTCGGGGCTGTAAGTGAGATGATTAATCGCAAAAAGATGGGCAACAATATCTTGATGAGGTTTGTAATTTTTGGTGGCGTCCCAAATTTTCAAGTGAGCATCACGACTTCCCGAGAGCAAGTAGTGGCCGTCGGGTGAATAACTGACCGTAAACACAGAATTGGTATGGGCTTGCCAGGTATGGCGAAGCTCTAACTCATCTATACCAAAGACACGAATAAAATTGTCACTATAACCTACCGCAAGTTCGCGAGTAATGGGGTTGATGGCCATGCACCGTGCTGATTGTGGACTAGCTTTGAGGTGTTTCCGAACGGTAAAAGTGCTGCGTTCAAGTACAATTATTACCCCGTCAGAAAGTGCAATAAAGACTTGGTTTTCAAAGAAAACGATGTCAAACAGTGCGGCAGTCGTAAGTTGAGCCGAAAATACAACCCGCTTTTCGAGGGGGGCGATGACCTGGATACCTTCGTAGTTTTGCCCTATCCACAAAAGTCCCTGAGGTTCGTCAAAAGCCATTGCATAAATAGAAGCGGGGACTTGTGCAACGACTTCCCCCCAATCGGGACGAGTAAGGTCCCATCTGACGACCATTCCGTCCCCTCCTGCCGAATAAAAATGTTTTGGTTCAGTTGAAGGCTGTAGAGCATACACGCAGTCACGGTGGCCAGAGAACGTGTCTATTTTTTTTACTTGAAGCATAAAATTCCAAACGCCCGTATTTTTGTGCAAAGTTACACCAAAACATTGCATCTATGCCTATCGTTCGTCAGTGGACTGTTTTTGAAGAATGTTCTCTGTTAATTTGGGAGATTTCGGAGTCTCTGGAAGAGCTACAAGTAGGGCTCATTACGACTCTCGATGAATGTAGTGAATACGAGACTATTTCGCACCCTCAAAAACGAATAGAGTGGCTAGCGGGCAGGCGAGCTATGCAGACAATCGTGGAGGCCAGTGGGCGCACCTACACAGGAATGCGCAAAGACCAGTACGGGAAACCATTTTTGAACAATGGTGTTGCGGAGATTTCTTTGACACATACCGCCCGATTTGTTGTGGTTGCATTACACCCAAGGCTATCCATAGGGGTTGACCTTGAGAGAATTGCACCTAAATTAGCTCGCGTTGCCCCTAAGTTTCTGTCGCTGCCTGAAATGGCTCATGCCTCCGATGACTTGAAACGATTGTGTACGTATTGGTGCGCAAAAGAGGCACTTTATAAGCTTCATGGTACCCGAAATTTGAGCTTTAAAGAAGAAATACTCATCAGCTCTTTTGACGACGGGAGTAATTTTTTCGGGGGAGAAGTTTACCCAGTTCATACCCTATTACCCTGCCAGCAGCACCGTTTATACCGCTTTCAAGTCGATGACTTTTTAGGTGTTTTAGCGTTTTAAGATGCTCGACTTAGTTATTCGCTCAGGGGTTCTTGTAAAATGGCGGCCATTTGTTCAATTTCTTTGACTTTGTCGTTGTCTCCCATTTTTTCAAACGAGAGGGTAAGGTTGCGTAATACTCGGCGCACAATGTCGAGGTTGGAACAAGGTTGATAAAACGAATCGCTGGGTTTAAGATTAAGTTGGGCTACGTAGTGGTCGATGTCGGAACGCATAAAGACTAAGCCTTTGTTAAAGACATTGATGTAAAACTGAACGGTTTCTTTTTTATAAGTAAGTACAAAAAGATTGGGCAAATTGACGCCGTATACGGGCAAATTTAGGCGTTGGGCCACAATCATATAAATACAACAAAGGCTAATGGGATTTCCTTTTCGGGACTCAAGTACGATATTAATCATCGAGTTGCTAGCCGAGTGAAAGTTTTTGGTATTGGAGCTAAATTTAAGTTTCGAAAAGAAAACGTGATTTAATGCCCGAATATGGTCAATGGGGTGCATGTCCTCTTTGAACTCAAGCCAGGTTTCGTAATAAAACTGCTCAAAATCACTTCTCAGTTTTTCTAATGACAAGTCAGGGTATTGAAAGGTGGCAATAATCCAGAGTCCTTCCAACAAGTCGATAGCTCCGCCATTGTGCCAGTTCGACAGGCGTTCTAGCAAAACTTCAAACTGAATTTCGTGTACTAATTCTTCGATGCGGTGTTGAACTTTTGGGTTAAATCCCGCACCTTCCCATTCATTCTCCAAAAAGGGAATGATAAATTCTCGTTGTTGCCTAATTTCCTTTTCAATTAACAGCAACACCTCTTTGTCGTCGTCGTCGAGAAGCGAAACCAGCGCTTTGATTTCTTGTTCTGTCATAGAGCAATGTTAGTCAAGTTCGGTTTAAAGAAAAACATTTTTTTTTCAGCGCCCAAATTTTATAGTTTTGTCCTTCAATTTTCTACACATTGCATGAAAATATTGGTCACAGGAGGAGCTGGTTTTATTGGCTCTCATACAGTTGTTGAACTGCATCAGTCAGGTTCTGAGCCAGTTATCATTGATAATTTTAGTAACTCGGAAGAAAAAGTCCTTAGCAGACTCACTTCTATCATTGGCGAATCAGTAAAGTCGTATAGTGCCGACTGTAATGATGAAACCGCACTACGTCAGATATTTGAAAAGGAAAAGTTTGACGGAGTTATTCATTTCGCTGCAAGTAAAGCGGTGGGAGAGTCGGTAGAAAAACCGTTGATGTACTACCAAAACAATTTGGGGTCTACTGTTGTATTGCTAAAAATAATGCAAGAATTTGGGGTCAAAAACTTTGTATTTTCATCTTCGTGTACGGTCTATGGACAACCTGATGTCCTTCCAGTAACCGAAGAAACTCCTCGTCAAGAAGCAGTTTCACCTTATGGAAATACTAAACGAATTTGTGAAGATATTATCCGTGATGTGGTCATTTCAAAAGTGGGTCTTAAAGCAATTTCGTTGCGTTATTTTAACCCAGTTGGCGCACACGAGTCAGCTCAAATTGGGGAACTTCCCCGAGGAGTACCAAGCAACCTGGTGCCGTACTTGACGCAAGCCGCCGCTGGTTTGCGCGAAAAACTAACGGTATTTGGGGATGACTACAATACTCCCGATGGAACTTGTATTCGTGACTTTATCCACGTCGTAGATTTAGCGAAAGCGCACGTCAAAGCGCTCGAACTTCTGGCCAAAACCCAAGAAGATAACTTTTATGATGTATTTAATGTCGGAACGGGCGACGGAGTTACGGTACTTCGTTTGATTCAGACGTTTGAACAGGTAAATAACATTAAGCTAAATTATGCAATTGGTCCCCGTCGTGCGGGGGATATTGAGCAAATTTATGCCCAAGTAGATAAGTCTAACAACATAATGGGCTGGAAAGCCGAAAAAACGCTCGAGGAGTCGCTTCGGGATGCTTGGCGCTGGCAACAGGCGTTGGCAGCAGATAACGCAACTGCTTAACGGTAAATACACTTTATGCAAACTATACTTATTACAGGTGGAGCGGGTTTTATTGGTTCACACGTAGTGCGCCGTTTTGTGACTGAATACCCAGCGTATCAGATTGTGAACCTTGATGCGTTGACGTACGCAGGAAACCTCGCCAATCTTACAGATATTGAAAATGCCCCAAATTACCGTTTTGTCAAAGGCGACATCACCAATGCGGCATTTATTGATAAATTATTCAAAGACAATGATTTTACGGGGGTAATTCACCTTGCGGCCGAATCGCACGTGGATAGGTCTATTTCGGATCCAATGGCTTTTGTAATAACCAATGTCATCGGTACAGTTAATTTGTTGAACGCGGCTCGACAGTCCTGGAAAGGGAAAGAGGAGGGACGCCGTTTTTATCACGTTTCGACCGACGAAGTGTACGGAGAACTTCACGATCCCAACGAGTTTTTTGTGGAAACGACCAAATACGATCCACGTTCGCCTTATTCAGCTTCAAAAGCTTCGTCTGACCACTTTGTAAGAGCGTATCACAACACGTACAAGCTTCCAGTAGTAATTTCAAATTGCTCAAACAACTACGGCCCTAATCACTTTCCTGAGAAATTGATTCCGTTGATGATTAATAACATTCGGCATAATAAACCGCTTCCTGTGTATGGAAAAGGGGAAAACGTGCGTGATTGGTTGTACGTGGAAGACCACGCACGGGCGATTGATGCTATTTTTCACCAAGGTGGAAATGGTGAAACCTATAATATCGGTGGTTGTAATGAGTGGAAAAATATTGACTTAGTGCATTTATTGTGCGGTATCATAGACCAAAAAATAGGCCGCGAAAAAGGCACGTCGGCTCAGTTGATTACGTACGTGACCGACCGTGCTGGCCACGATTTACGTTATGCAATCGACCCATCAAAATTGATGAGCGAACTAGGCTGGAAACCTTCTGTAACTTTTGAACAAGGGCTTGAAAAAACGGTACAATGGTACTTAGACAACCAAGAATGGCTCGACAATGTGACGTCGGGTAATTATCAAAAATACTACGAAGGAATGTACGAAGACCGCTAATAAAAAATGATTTAGGTCTATCTTATAAAAGGGCGTTGCGCATTAGTGCAGCGCCCTTTCTTTTACGATACCCCCACGAGCATCATCAATACCGTGTTGTACCACAAAGGCATGGGGGTCTATTTCTGAAATAGCATCCCGTAAACGGCTGACTTCGAGGCGTGTAACGACGGAGTAGAGAACTTTCGTCTCTTGGTTTTGAAGTCCTCTTTTTCCAAAACCTTTTTCGCTATTGAGTACGGTTACTCCCTTGTGTAGTTTATCAGTAATCATTTCACGAATCGCTTCGTGGTGGTCAGAAACCACCCATATAGCGGTGTATTCTTCGATACCATGAATCAAATAATCAATAGTTTTGGAGGCAGTAAAGTAAGTTAACATTGAATAAAGCGCAATGTCGATTCCTAAAAAATAGGCGGCTGTGGCAAAAATGAGGATGTTCATTCCTAAAATCACATCACCGACACGTAATGCCGAATTTCGACGGCTAATCAGCAGTGCGGCAACTTCGGTACCGTCCAGTACCGCTCCACCCCGCATGGCTAAGCCAATTCCTGCCCCAATAAAAAAACCACCAAAAACAGATGTTAAGAGTAAATCAGGGGTAACATCTGGAAAATGAACAAACGCTAAACACAAAGATAAACCTGTAATGGCAAAGGTACTTTTGATAGCAAACGCTAGGCCAATTTGGCGATAACCCATCAGGATAAAAGGTAGATTGATGACGGGCACAAGAAGCGCTAGTGGGACGTTTAGAATGGAGGATAATAGCATCGAAATTCCAGTAACACCTCCGTCAATGAAGTGACTCGATAGCAAAAAACCTTTGAGGCCAAGTCCTGCACTGAAAATTCCTGCCGTAATTAGGGCAGCATCTTTTATTAGAGAACGTTTAGTTATTCCTCGCATATAAATTCAAACAGAAAAGAGTGGATCATTACTTACTCTAACGCACAAAATACAATATCGTTTCCTTTTTTCAAAAAAGTGAAGAAATGTTGCTGAAAACGTAAGTGGTCGCTACATTTGAGCAAAACCAAACCTTTTACCCTTCATGAACTGGCTTTTTGGATTGCTTTATCAACTTGCGGGTTGGCGAACGATAGGTTACGCACCCAAAGAATTAAAAAAGGGAATTTGGCTTGTATGTCCGCATTGGTACAACTGGGACTTTTTGGTGGGAATAGGAGTTAGAGCCTATATCGACCTGAAAATCGGTTATTTGGGCAAAAGTAGTTTGTTCAACTGGTATTCAGGTTGGTTGTTTAGAGGGTTGGGAGGGTATCCTGTCGATCGTACTAAAAACAATAACTTGGTAGAGGCTGTTGCCGCAACTTTTCAGCAAAACGAAACGATTCACATTGCTATCGCGCCTGAGGGAACGCGCAGTAACGTTTCTAAACTAAAAACGGGTTTTTATTACATGGCTTTGAAGGCCAATGTCCCCATTATTTTAGTAGGGTTTGATTATCCACGAAAAGCAGTAGTGTTTGGGGATGTTATTTATCCTACGGGCGATTTTGTAAAAGATATGAAGCCTATTTATGATTTTTTTCTCACGATTCAAGGGCCTAAAAAAGAGTGGTTACAAAACTACGAGCAAACGGGGGTAATTCCTTTGTCTAAATAGTGCCTGCCTGTGCCGTAGGTCATTTCTAACCGACGACACTCGTTAGAAAATCAATGATTCGTTGACTAGCCAAACCATCACCATAGGGGTTGTTGGCTTCAGACATACTACGGTAGGTGGTTTCTTGGTTCCATAACTCTGTAACTGCCTGTGTAATTGTTGCACGATGGACCCCCACTAACCGAACTGTACCTGCCTCGACGGCTTCGGGGCGCTCGGTAGTGTCTCGCATGACGAGTACGGGTTTTCCCAGACTGGGTGCTTCTTCTTGTACCCCGCCCGAATCGGTGAGTATAACCCAACTTTTTTTCATGGCATACACAAAATCAGCATAACCCATTGGGGGGGGGAGATGCACATTGGTTAAGTCTCCCAAATGCTCATAAACAGGCTTTTGGACGTTTGGATTGAGGTGAACAGGATAGACAATTTCAAGGGTAGGAAGTTGTTGTGCAAGTTCGCGCAAGGCTTCACATATTTGAATAAAACCATCTCCAAAGTTTTCGCGGCGATGCCCTGTCACTAATAAAATCTTGCGATTACTAGCAAACAATTGCTGCAAATCGTCTGCTACTTGTTCCGAAAACCCTACGACTTGTTGGCTTATGTGCAAAAGGGCGTCTATAACGGTATTGCCCGTTTTGATAATGAGATTTGGGTTGACACCTTCACGCAATAAAGCTTCTACATTACGGTCGGTAGGGGCAAAATAATAATTGGCGAGGCGGTCAGTGATGAGGCGATTAGCTTCTTCAGGAAAAGGTGATTGCAAATTGCCTGTGCGTAACCCCGCTTCAACATGACCTATCTTAATGCCAGCATAAAAAGCTGCCAACGACGTAGCCATGCACGTAGTGGTATCGCCGTGCACTAATACGAGGTCGGGGCGGTAGGTTTGAAAAAGGGTACGCAGCCCCGTGAGAATCCGACAAGTGATATCGGTTAAGTCTTGCCCCGCTTGCATGATATTTAGGTCAAAATCAGGCGTTAGCTCAAACAATTCGAGTACTTGGTCGGGCATGTGGCGATGCTGACCTGTCACGCACAACTTATGCTCAAAATGAGGGTTTCGGTTGAGATGGCGTACCAGCATGGCCATTTTGATGGCTTCGGGGCGGGTTCCAAAAACAGTGAGGATTCTCATAATCCTTCGGGTTTCCAGCCAATTTTTACGATTTTGCCACTGTTTTCAATCACAGGGCGCTTAATCAACGACGGTTTTTCTAGCATCAATGCAAGAGCATTTTGAGGATTATTCACGGCTGCTTTTTGCTCTTCAGAAAGTGCTTTAAAGGTAGTCCCAGCTTTGTTTATCAATGTCGTCCAATCCGTTTGGGCAAGCCAATTTTCAATCGTTTCTTGCGAAATACCTTGTTTCTTGTAGTCGTGGAACAGAAATTCAATTTGGTTGGATTTAAGCCAGTTGAGCGTTTTTTTGATTGTGTCGCAATTAGAGATACCGTAAACTGTAAGCATAGTGTAAGTAATGGTCGAAAAGTCCAAAAGTAGAAAACTTTTTGGAGAGCAAGAAGTTTATACCGTATGAAATTACGTATTCAAACGCGAGTAAATCAGTCCTACCAAGCGGTTTGGCAAGGGTTCAATGAGGAATTGTTTCGCAAGCTTAGCCCACCTTTTCCGCCTGTGCGAGTGATACAATTTGACGGGTGCTTAGCGGGTGATACTGTGGCCTTGGAGCTAAACTTTTTTCTCTTTAAACAGCAATGGATAAGCTACATTACTGAACAGCAGTCGTCGGAATCAGAGCATTATTTTGTCGATGAGGGGGTGAAATTACCTTTTTTCTTGCGTTCTTGGAAACATCGCCACCGAATCATCCGCGAAGAAGGGGGCGGTACACTCATTGCGGACGAAATAGAGTTCAAATCACCTTTTAGAGTAACCGATTATTTGATGTATCCGTTGTTGTGGGCACAGTTTGCTTATCGAAAACCGATTTATAAGAAAGCGTTTGCGTTATCGCCCCATTTCTCGTAAACGCTTACTGGCAAATACAAACTCATTGAGTTCTTTAACATCGGCCTTGAGAATGGTGTTATTGTCGCCTTCCCAGAGTTTATAGCCTTTGTAAAGAAACATCACTTTCTCGCCAATTTCGAGTACAGAGTTCATATCGTGTGTGATAACGACGGTGGTGATGTTGTATTCGTCCGTAATTTCCTTAATTAACTCGTCGATTTTGATTGAAGTGAGAGGGTCAAGGCCAGAGTTGGGCTCGTCGCAAAACAAATACTTGGGATTCATTACAATGGCTCGAGCAATACCGACTCGCTTTTTCATCCCCCCACTAATTTCGGAAGGCATTCGATTGACGGCATGGTCGAGCCCTACGCGCGTAAGACAAACCATAACACGGTCGTTTTTTTCGCTTTCGCTCATGTCGGTGAGCATATCGAGCGGAAAACGTGCGTTTTCCGCTACCGTTTTGGAATCAAACAAGGCTCCTCCTTGAAATAATACTCCCATTTCGCGGCGGATTTGCTTACGCACTTCTTCATCGCTGTTCCAAAAATCACGGTTGTTGTAAAGTACTTGACCGTTATCGGGGCGAATAAGACCAATGAGGCATTTGAGCAAAACGCTTTTTCCCGTACCACTACCACCGATGATAAGGCTAGTGTCCCCAGGCTTGAACGTGCCCGAAACACTCCCTAAAACCATTCTACCTTCAAAGGATTTTGCTATATCAATAAACTGAATCATTTATGCTATGATTTTCTTTAGACGTCGGCGTCGGGTGTCCAAGGATTGTTAAAAGCATCATCTTCTTCTTTTTTAGCTTCGATTTCTGCGTCTTCTTTTTTGCCACGTTCTACCCACGCAGATACAAAAATACTGATTTCGTAAAGCAGTGAAAGAGGCAATGCCACTAAGACTTGACTGAGAACATCAGGAGATGGAGTAATGACAGCTGCTAAAATGAGAATTACCACAAAAGCATGACGACGATACTCGCGCATGAAGCGTGGATTAAGAAAGCCAATTTTTGAAAGTACAAACGCCACGACGGGTAATTGGAAAGTAAGACCGCAGGCAAGGGTTAAAATCGAAATTAATCCTACATACGACGTAATATCGAATTGGTTTTTGATACGGGGGTCGAGCTTAAAGTTGGCGAGGAAGTTGATAGCCAAAGGAGAAACCACATAGTAACCAAAAAGCACCCCTGATAAAAACAGAAAGGTAACGTAGAACACCGCCCCGCGCGACATTTTGCGTTCGGAGGGTTTTAAACCTGGTTTAATAAAGCGCCAAACTTCCCAGAAAGCATACGGAAAGGCAAAAAGAAGCCCAATAATTAAGGCTGACATGAGAGCCATGGTAAATTGCCCTGCCATTTCGCGGCTTTGGAGTTCAAAATCAAGCTGGTTGATACAAAGCCCTTGTGCTCCCGTGAAATCAGCAATTTTACACAACATACGGTAAGTCCAAAAATCAGGGCGAGAGGGCGCAAGAATGATTTTGTCGTATATCTCTTCAATAAAAATGAATGCCCCAATGGTGAATACTAAAATGGCGCCTACTGCACGAATTACGTGCCAGCGCAGTTCCTCTAAGTGCTCAATGAACGTCATTTCTGATTCTTCGTGGGTGGGGTTGTCAAATTCTTGGTCGAGTGGCATTTTATTTCAAATAAGGAATGATTGGTAATGTGTACGAACTACAAAGGTACGCGCTTCGACGTGTTTGCATTACAATTTCTTTAAAAATAAGGTTCAGTTTTGGGCATCTAAGAGGTTTTTACGACTTTTGAGAAAGAATTCGGTATTTATTTTAAGCAGATTTTAATGCTTTAAGGTAGGATAATGAATGCCTTTACTGGCTCAATTTCCCATAATCACCATAAACTAGTTTTCAAATGGCGTCGCTTCCTAAAAATATACTTTCCTTTGAAGAGCCTTTCGGAGATACCAACAGCCGTAAAACGGAGCTGAAAGAGGTTTCAGAAGGGTATCGCAAGCTTCTAGAGGAAAAAATGGCGGATTTAAAAGATGACGCAACTCGTGTCGGTAAACAGGCATTAGTTATCGGTGGTTCTATCGCAGCCGTATATCTTCTGCTCGAATTACTGTTACCCGACGATGAACCCGAAGTCAAAACCAAGCAACTTGACTCGTATGCCTTGCCCGAACGAACGAACGTTCAGCCGTCGTGGTTAGTAAAAACAGCCACTTCACTGGCTTTGACGTGGGCGTTGGATATAGCACGTCAAAAATTAATGGATTTTTTGGCTACACAGCAACAATCGAATGAAGTCAAGAATACGAACGATACTCCAGCATAATCTTCAAGAAAGATGCAAGGCTTTTGCCGTGTTGCTCGACCCCGATAAGGTCGAGTTTTCGTCGTTTCCGTTTTTATTGGCTGAGAGTGTACGTCACGGGGTTGATTTCTTCTTTGTCGGAGGAAGCCTCATTACACGCTATGCAGCCGACGAAATCATCAAGGCGATTCATGAGCATACGCCTATTCCTGCCATTTTATTTCCTGGAAATAGCCTTCACATTGAGCCCTCGGCTGACGCTATTTTGTTGTTGTCGCTGATTTCGGGGCGCAACCCCGAACTGCTCATTGGCCAACACGTGGTGGCAGCTCCATTGTTGAAACGTAGCCAACTGGAAATAGTACCCACGGGTTACATGTTGGTAGAAAGTGGGCGTGCTACTACAGTTTCATACATCAGTAACACTACGCCTATTCCTCACGATAAACCTAGTGTGGCCGCTTGCACGGCCATGGCAGGCGAATTGCTAGGGCTTCAAGTGATGTACTTAGATGCGGGAAGCGGTGCTCAAAAACCAGTGTCTCCCGAAATGATTTCCGCCGTTCGCAAGGCCGTAGATACGCCTATCATCGTGGGGGGAGGAATCAATTCTTCGTCCAAAGCACAAGCCGCTCTAGAAGCTGGTGCCGATGTGATTGTGGTAGGAAATGGTATTGAGCAAAATCCCGATCTACTCCCCGAAATAGCCCAGCTTGTCAGAGCTTTTAATGACAAAGTAAGCGTCTGAAAGAGCAAGTTAGTAAGATCCAAGTAAGTAAAGGTTAAACTTGCTTCTTGCCAACTTGCCTTTTCATTTCCCTATTTCTTTGCAGAAAACGTATAAATCGTTGTTGTTTGGTACGTTTCACCTGGTTTTAGCACCACTGTCGGAAAGGTCGATTGATTAGGTGAATCGGGGTAGTGCTCGGTTTCGAGGCAGAAGGCAAAACGTTTTGTATAGTTGGTCCCTTTCTTTCCGGTGATACTTCCATCTAGGAAATTACCTGTATAGAACTGAATTGCAGGTTCGGTCGTCTGAACTTCCATGATACGGCCCGTTGTAGGCTCGTACACTGTGGCGGCAAGGCTGAGTTCTTTGTCTTCTTTGTTCAATACCCAGCAGTGGTCGTAGCCACCACCGTACTTGATTTGTAAATCTTTGGGGTCGTTTATACGTGCACCTATGGCCGTCGCTTTGGTAAAATCAAATACATTGCCCGCTACAGGCTTTAATTCTCCCGTTGGAATCAATGTTTCATTAACGGGCAAGAAACGGTCGGCGTTCAAAGTCAATTGGTGCTCGAGAATGTCACGTTTGCTTCCCGTTAGGTTGAAATACGTGTGGTTGGTCAAGTTGATAACCGTTGCTTTGTCGGTAGTAGCAGTGTAATCAATCTTAAGTGAATTGTTTTTTTGAAGCGTATATGTCACCGTTACGTTCAAATTTCCTGGGTAGCCTTCTTCGCCATCTTTGCTCAAGTACGAAAGTTTAAGCGTGGGCTCTTCGCCTTCGATAGGTTCGGCTTTCCAAAGAACTTTATCGAAGCCTACTGTACCACCGTGTAGGTGATTAACCATGTTGTTGACAGCCAACGTATAGGTTTTACTCTCAAGCATGAATTTTCCTTTGGCAATACGGTTTCCGTACCGACCTACAATTGCGCCAAAATAGGGGCTTGATTTGAGATACCCCGATAAGGAATCGTACCCTAAAACCACATCTTCGAACACACCGCTGGAATCGGGGGCAGTAAGATGAGTAATGATACCGCCATAATTGGTAATCTTCGCTTCCATACCGTTGGCATTTTTAAGGGTATAAAGCTCGGCAGTTTGCCCGTCAGGAAGTTTGCCAAAATCTGTTTTTTCAATCTTGAGCGTTTGTGTTTCGGTTGCCGCTTCGCTGCTTTCTGAAGATTTTTTGGAGCAACTTTGGAAAATGAACACCCCTGCCAAAAGGAGGGAAAAAAAGGTGGATTTCATGGAATAATTGGTTGGGGATTGTTGAAATAAAATAAACCGTTCTTTTTGGGAAATATACTTAATTGCTCAAGGGTTTGTGGTGAGGGGAGAGCGACTCGAATCTATCATCGCGCCGTTGTCGGCTTGTGAGCAGCCCTCACCACGAAGACCTTACCGAAAGTTTCAGAACTTTCGGTAAGGTAATGATTCGACATTCTGTTTTTGATACTTACTTCCTAGCATGCTTGTCCGTAGTACGCGTTTTTACCATGTTTACGTTCGTAATGTTTCATACGAAGGGTATCTTTGATGCGAGGCGTGTTGGGATTAATTTGTAGCGTGAGGTAAGCCATTCGTGCCACCTCTTCTAGGACTGCGGCATTGTACACCGACTTCTCCGCCGTTTTTCCCCACGTAAATGGCCCATGATTTTGTAACAAAACCATTTCAACTTCTTTGTGTGAAATCCCTTTGGCCGTGAATACGTCAAAAATTTGATTGCCCGTTTCGTGTTCATAATCGCCCTCAATCATGGCGTCGGTAAGTACTGGCGCACAAGGGATATCCTGGTGCGTATGGTCAGCATGGGTCGTTCCAAAAATGGGAATGTCGAGCCCCGCTTGTGCCCAAGCCACGGCATAGGTACTGTGCGTATGGGTGATTCCGCCAATGTCTTCCCAGGTTTTGTACAACAATGCGTGCGTTTTCGTGTCAGACGATGGGCGCATACTGCCCTCAACTACCTTGGCGTCATAATCCATGATAACGACGTCCTCTGGACGTAGGTTTTCGTACGGAACTCCGCTGGGTTTGATAGCAAAGACACCTTTCGAGCGGTCAACGGCGCTTACATTACCAAAGGTAAAAAGCACTAACCCGAGTTTGGGAAGCTGCATATTTGCTTCAAAACACTCTTCTTTCAGCGATTGGTAAATACTCATATTTTTTGAGCTAAAATCTAAGGCACAACACTATTTGTACGCTACTTCACTGAAACGTAGGTCGTTTTTGAGCCCACGGATGGTAGTATTTTTGTCAATGACCACAAGTTCTACCCCTAGCATTTCGGCAAAATCCTCGATGTATTCAGTCGTGAGGTTTTGGCTATATACCGTGTGGTGAGCACCACCCGCCAAAATCCAGGCTTGAAGGCCAACTTCTATGCTTGGTTGGGGTTTCCAAAGGGCGCGAGCCGTTGGAAGTTTAGGAAAGTCTTCGGTGACTTCTACGGCTTCTACTTCGTTGACTAACAGACGGAAACGGTTACCTAAATCAATTAATGAAACGTTCAGGGCAGGTCCTGCGGCAGTGTTGAACACCAAACGAACGGGGTCTTCTTTGTCACCAATTCCCAACGGATGTACTTCGCATTTGACGTTATTGGCGGCAATGCTTGGGCAAATTTCGAGCATGTGTGAGCCAAGTACCATCGGATTGGCGGGGTCGAAATGGTAGGTATAATCTTCCATAAAAGAATTCCCACCCTTTAGGCCACTCGCCATTACTTTCATGACGCGTACCATAGCCGAGGTTTTCCAGTCGCCTTCGCCACCGTAGCCATAGCCTGCGGCCATCATGCGCTGAGAGCCAATGCCTGGAAGTTGGCGCATTCCGTGGAGGTCTTCAAAGGTATTGGTATAGGCCGAGAAACCTCCTTCTTCCAAAAAGGCTTTGATACCGAGCTCGATACGTGCTGCTTCAAAGAGCGATTGGCGCATGAAGCCACCGTTTCGCAACGAAGGCATCATCTCGTAGGTGTCTTCGTATTCTTGAAGGAGGGTATAAATATCAGCTTCTGAAATCTGATTAATGTATTGCACTAAGTCGCCTACTCCGTGGGTATTCACCGAAAATCCAAACTTCATTTCGGCCGCTACTTTGTCACCGTCGGTTACGGCTACTTGGCGCATATTGTCCCCGAAACGTACCACTTTCATGGTTTGCATGGTGTACTTAGCAGCGGCAACGCGACTCCAAATGTTGATTTTTTCTAGAACATTTTCCGACTGCCAGTGCCCTACGACCACTTTGCGGTTGAGGCGCATCCGAGTCATAATAAACCCAAACTCACGGTCGCCGTGCGCTGATTGGTTGAGGTTCATGAAATCCATGTCAATGTCGTTGAATGGAATATCTCGGTTAAATTGGGTATGCAAATGGAGCAACGGGAGTTGGAGAGCATTGAGGCCATTTATCCACATTTTAGCGGGCGAAAATGTGTGCATCCACGTGATAATGCCTACGCAATTGGGAGTGCTGTTGGCTTCTTTACAAATGGTCAAAATCTCGTCGGGCGTTTTGACAACGGGCTTAAAAACAACTCGTACGGGGATGGTAGGGGAGTCGTTGAAAAAATCGGCAATGATTTGAGAGTGTTCGTCAACTTGACGGAGCGTTTCTTCCCCGTATAAATGCTGGCTTCCTGTAACAAACCAGACTTCAAACTGTTTGAGCATATTAGGTAACTAAATTTAATGTTGTTAGATGGTCGATGATTTGCAAGTTTAATTCACTAAGATGCCCCTTTCAACAAACCCGCCAAGTTGAATGTATTTTTGGTAAAGTTGTTGATAGACAGATGTTTTGTTGGTATTTGGCTCGTAAAGGGCATCAAAACCCGAGCCCATCGCTTTTTGGGCGTCCAGCAGCGTTGGGTGTACTCCTGCGGCGACTGCGGCATTCATAGCTGCACCTAAGGCGCAGGCTTGGTCCGAACTAGCTACTTTGATGGGCATATTTAAAACATCACTGAGCGTTTGCATCACAAAAGGGGATTTTTTTGCCACACCCCCGATTGCAATTACTTGTTTGATGGGGACGCCTTCGTTGATAAAGCGGTCTACAATGGCCTTCGAACCAAAAGCCGTAGCTTCTACAATGGCTTTAAACAATTTGATAGCATCCGTGCCGAGGTTAAGTCCAGAAATTGCGGCCTTGAGTGAGTGGTTGGCGTCGGGTGTACGTCGGCCATTGACCCAATCGAGCGCAACAGGGTCTTTGTCTGTCACAGGTAGTTTTGCGGCTTCTTCCGAAAGGTATGGAATCAGTTTTTGAGCGAGTTCTTCAGCCGCAGCTTCCCCTAGCAATGCGCGAACAGGCTCGGTAATGACCTGCTGAAACCACGCGTAGTAATCGCCGTAAGCCGATTGGCCTGCCTCCATTCCGAGCATTCCAGGGATAATCGAACCATCGACCTGCCCACAAATACCGCGAATCAGCAGGTGTCCGATTTCTTCATTGGGTGCAATTAGCATATCGCAAGTAGACGTACCCATCACGCGTACAAAATCGTAGGGCTGAATTTCGGCTCCAACGGCACCCATGTGGCAGTCGAACGCCCCAATACCAATCACGACGTTGTTGGGCAAACCAAGACGAGTAGCCCATTCTTCCGAAATTACACCCATGGCATGGTCAGAGGTATACGAGTCCTGGAACAGACGAGCGCGCAACCCTTCTAACAGTGGGTCGATGGCCATCAAAAAATCTTCGGCGGGTAGGCCGTCAAACTCGTTATGCCACATGGCTTTATGCCCAGCGGCGCAGCGTGAGCGTTTCATTTCTAACGGATGAGTATTGCCCGTTAGCACGGCCGAAATCCAGTCGCAGTGTTCTACCCACGAAAAGGCACGGGCACGTACTTGTTCATCGACGCGGAGGGTACGTAAAATTTTTGCCCAAAACCACTCTGAAGAATAGATTCCACCGACGTATTTGGTATAATCAACGGCCCAGCGGTGGGCTACTTCGTTGATTTCTTCCGCTTCGGAGTTGGCCGTATGGTCTTTCCAAAGAATAAACATGCCGTTGGGGTTTTCGGCAAACTCGGGAAGCAGTGAGAGAGGGGTTCCTTTTTCATCGACGGCCACTGGCGTAGAGCCTGTCGTATCAATTGAAATCCCTACGATATTGGCTGCAACATCGCTTGGAAGTCCTTGTAGTGCTCCTTTGATGGAGGCTTCAAGCCCTTCGACGTAGTCGAGCGGGTGTTGGCGAAATTGAGACAATTCTGGTTGGCAGTACAGTCCTTTTTTCCAACGCTCGTAGTAATGTACGGCCGTACCAACTGCTTCACCCGTTTGGGTATTTACCACCAAGGCCCGAACCGAATCAGTACCGTAATCGAGCCCAATAGTATATTGATGTTGCATGATGTGTTTCGTTTTATTTTGTTGAATAATAGATATTTATGCGGAAGGTTCTGGCATAAAATACCAAAAAGAATGAAACTTGTCTTCGTATTTTTCTTTGTTTAAGCAGTACAAAATGGCCTTTTTGGTGGCCGATTGCTCGTTTTTTTCTCCTGTATCTACCAGCAGACCCGTAGACAAAATTTTACGGCTAAAATTGCGTCGGTCGAGTTGCATATCATAAATCGCTTCGTAGAGTTTATGAAGCTGAGGAATGGTAAATTTTTCGGGAAGTAACTCAAAGCCAATAGGGTGAAGTGCCGCTTTGTACCGAAGGCATTCGATGGCAATTTCTACCATTTTTTGGTGGTCAAAAATAAGGTTTGGGATATTTTTTAAACTGACCCAGTGGGCATGGTGCGCTCTCACCGATTCTTCGTCGTGGTTATGAATGTTGATAAGGGCAAAAAATACAACCGAAATGGTGCGCTCTACAGGGTCACGGTTTACCTTACCAAAGGTCTGGAGCTGTTCGAAGTAGACATTGTTGAGACCTGTTAGCTCAAATAGAATCCGTTCAGCACCCACTTCTAAATCCTCATCAGTGTTGACAAAGCCTCCCATCAACGACCATTTGCCCCGTTCGGGTTCAAAATTTCGTTTGATAACTAGTAGTTTTATCTCTTCTCCGTCGAATCCGAAGATAATACAGTCGATGGCAACCAGTAAGCGAGTTGAATGAGGGTATTGCTTCATTCTTTTGAATGTGTCATTTGGACACAATATTATCCTCTTTTCTATTATTTTTCAAATTATTTTTTTCAATTTATTGGTTTAAGCAAATTGAACGCATGTAAAAAATAGCTATTGAAGAGGAGATGCTTTTATTAGGAAGAGTAAACGCCACGTTTTTTGCCTTCGACGGTGATTAAATCGTTGTAATTGGAGAGATAACCTAAAATATCAAGTAGAC
>JALQYJ010000193.1 GCA_023254175.1 Runella sp.
AGCGACTGAATTTCAATTTTTAAGGGGCGGTTCCCTTCCAGCATTGACCCAATGGTAATGCCACTGAGGTGTTCTTCTCGTTGGGAGATTAAAATTTCGGAAGGGTTGGTGACCTGGCGAAGTCCCGAACCTAGCATTTCGTAAATACCTAGTTCGGAGGTACTGCCAAAACGGTTTTTGGTCGTGCGTAAAATACGGTAAGTCGTATGGCGATCGCCCTCAAATTGCAGCACGGTGTCCACCATGTGTTCGAGGGTTTTGGGGCCTGCGAGGTTACCATCTTTGGTAATATGCCCAATCATAAATACGGGAACTCCGCTTTCTTTGGCATATTTCATCAACTCTGCGGCACACTGACGCACCTGCGACACACTACCCGCCCCCGATTCAATCAGCGATGATTGCATGGTTTGGATGGAGTCGATGATGAGGACGTCGGGGGCAAATTCTTCGATTTGACGGAAAATATTGTCGGTGGAGGTTTCGGTAAGGATAAAGCAATTGTTGTTTTTGCTGCTCAAACGCTCCGCCCGCATTTTGATTTGCGATTCGCTTTCTTCTCCTGAAACGTACAATACTTTTTGGGTAAGCGTAAGGGCAATTTGGAGCATCAAAGTCGATTTCCCAATTCCAGGTTCACCTCCAATCAATACCAATGAACCTAACACAATTCCACCCCCCAAAACACGATTAAGCTCGGCATCGGAAGTGACGATGCGAGGTTCTTCTTCGTATTTTATTTCGTTGATGGCTTTCGGTTTGGGGGCTAAACTTACCGATTTCCATTGGGCCAACGGCCCTTTTTTGTCTTCTTTCTCAATGACTTCTTCTATCAAGGTATTCCACTCGCCACACGACGGGCAGCGCCCCATCCATTTAGTGGCTTGGTGACCACAGTTTTGACAGAAATAGGCTGTTTTTACTTTTGCCATTCAACAATACAGTTGGATTATTTTAAATATACTTCGTCTTTGATGTAAGTATTATTCAACCAAAAAGAATATTTCGTGTATTCATTTGCTTTGGTGAGTTTATCTGCGACAGGTAGGGGAGTAGTATCGGCAGAATTTTGGGCATGAGGCCGTACGTGGGATACTCGATTTTGAGTTTTACCCATAAAATTTGTCGCTTTTTTGCCGTCGGGCATTATTTCTTTTACAATATTGCCTGAATTAACTATATTTCTTGTGTGCTCCCATACTTTTTTTGCTTCTGGTATATCATCATGGGGCATATTCCAGAACTTTACTTTTTGAAATACGTAATTGTTGTCTTGTATTTCGAAAAATACAAAAAGAAATTTACTTTCTATGGTATTTTTAAAATCAGAATCTTCCCAGATCTCAGTTACTAATTCGGTATATTTAAAAGAAGAAAAAGAAATACATTCTTTGATTGAACCCTTTTTATTAACTCGGATAGTTTTAAGTGTAATACCTGCCTTTTCGAACTCCTCAATTTCTTTATCTAATGCGACTCCAAGTATTGATTTTGTCAGGTTTGCTAAGAAATGTTTGGCGTTTTTATTTAAATTTATTCCTAATTCATCAATTATTTGATTGGCAGTTTTATTGTAATATGGGACGAATTTTTCAAGCACAATTTCGTCTAAACTTTTTGTTTTCAATACTGCAAGGTTGGGAATTAATTTGCCATAAATACCATCGTTTCCATTTGAAATCGAAGCTATGATATGATTGACATAACCCTGTTTAAGTGAAAAAGCCCTTTGTTTGGCAGGAATCTCATTGAAGGGTTGTTTTCGAGTAGTAGTTGAAGTCGCTCCTTTGGTACAAGCGCCTAAGTAAAAAGTATCACCCTCTGAAAGTTCATGAGCTTTTCCACTAGCAATTTTTTGTTTTATAAACTCCCAATCTTGTTTTATTATTTCTAAATCTGCTTTTGGAAAACTCCAATCGTCAACAATCTTTATTATATAGTCCAAAATATCAGCATCTTGCACATGTAAGTAGAAAACCAAAAGAATATGTGCATTTTTCTTCCAAAATGTACTGTTTTCAAAGTCTTGATTTACTATTTCAAGATAGTTAATAATATTAAGAACTAGCCTTTCTTTTGATTGAAATTTTGAATGTTTTAGTGTTTTAAGTGGTGATGATTTGAGCTCTAGTTTTGCAATTGGGAAATCGGGTTCAGAGCCCGAATTGGGCTTATATTGAAAAAAAAATTCTTCTAAAATTTGCCCAAAGTGACCCTTGCCTTTTCGGTTATTTTTAATTAAATCAACATCGCATACTTGTCGCAAGGTTTTTCCTCGCAGTGTTTTAGCGTATTGAATAATAGACTCCTTATTTTCAGGATTGTACGGCAGCGACATTTATGATTTTTTCTTTTAGAGAAATTCCGATTTTTTCAATAACCCCTACTACGAGCGCATTTCCCATGAAAAAAGCCCTTTTGGTATCGGATATACCCTCAAGTTGAGTATGGTTATCAGGGAACATATTTAGCCTTTCAAGTTCTACTGGTGTAAGCCTTCTAAAGCCGTTAGGAGTTTGTATAACATGTTTAAACCTTGACGGCGATTTTCCTCCCTCACCTGTAATGATAGTTCTCGAAGGCTTATTTAGTGAATCAGGGAAAATCATGCTTCCTTCGCTGTAATGGTATTCAAAGCCTTGGGCATTTTTTCTCATCTCTTTTTTTGCTCCTTTGAGATAAGCCCATTTCTCCAGTTCTGTATCATCTATGAATAAGTCTTTAGAAGTTACATCGGTTTGAATTACATCCCCCAGAAACTTAAAATCTCCTTCGTAATTGGGGTGGGTTTTTAGGGTGGTAATAAGTCCGTTGACCATTAATCCTGTATTTTCAAATAAACCTGTTGAGCCGTTCTTATTGAAATTTTCAGATATAAATACAATATCACCTTTTAACTTAAATTCATTTGGAAAGAGTGTATTTTCAGCAGTTACTGGAAAGGCGCTGGCGATGGTTCCTTCATGCAAAAGCCATTCATGTGGGCTCATTTCATTGATTGACTCATATATAGGGCTATCTTTTAAATAGGCCAGAATGAAAATTCTCTTTCTTC
>JALQYJ010000080.1 GCA_023254175.1 Runella sp.
TATTTTCTAAAATTTCCCACTTTTTCCCACTTTTTAACTTAATGTTGATAACTTTTTACTTGTAGAACTTTTAGGATTGAAAGAGAACTCATTGCAAGGCGATAGCGCTATCGTTGACATTATGCAGCAAATGGGGGTAAAAAGTACCTTTACTGCCCAAGGAGTTCTCTTGACTAAAACCCCTGCCCAAGAATCCTTCACCTGGGATTTTACCGACTGCCCTGATTTAGCCCAAACTATTGCGGCTTGTGCCGTTGCCAAAGGAATTACGGTGACGATGACGGGTATCGAAAGCCTTAAAATCAAAGAAACCGACCGCGTAGCGGCTCTTCAAGCAGAGTTACCCAAAATCGGTGGAGAATTAATTGAAATAGAAAGCAATACCCGATATGTAGTAAGACGTACCACAACACCTGCAACGCAACCTAGCATCGAAACCTACGACGACCACCGCATGGCTATGGCTTTTGCTCCCGTAGGAATGGTGATGCCTATCGTTATCGAAGAACCCCATGTCGTGGCAAAATCGTACCCAAGTTTCTGGGAAGACTTGAAAAAAGTGACGACCGTAGAATAGATTAATATGCAAAACCCTTATTTCGCTCTCTTACAAACGGCTTGGCGATATGCACGTAAAGAAAAAGGGCGATATGTGTTGGTATATGGCCTTTTTGTCCTTGCTAACGTTGTTTTTGCCCTGAACCCTCTTTTGTACGGTTGGTTTATAGAGGCCATTCAAAAGGAAGGAGCGGGGGTAATTGAGCACGTTTGGATGTATGCGGGTGGTTATCTATTCTTGATGCTTTTGGAATGGGCTTTTCATGGTCCTGCGCGGGTCATGGAGCGCAAACTTGCGTTTAATCTGAGTCGCAATTTTTTAGAAGAATTGTATCATCAATCGCTGCATTTACCCGTTCGTTGGCACCAAGACCACCACAGTGGCGCTACCATCAACCGTATTCGGAAAGCCTACGAAGCTTTGAAAGATTTCTTTCAAAACGGCTTTATGTTTTTGCATGCTTTCTCAAAATTTGTCTTTTCGTTTTTAGCTATTCTTTATTTTTCGCCACTTTATGGGAGCATTGGCGTTTTAATAGGTGTTTTTACAGTTTGGATTATTTTTAGGTTTGACAAACCCTTCATCAAAGCCCTCGACGAAACCAACGAAAAAGAACACGTTGTGTCATCGACCTTATTTGATAGCCTTTCTAACATCATTACGGTGATTACCCTGCGCCTCGAAAAGCGCATGGAAAATAGCCTTTTGGCTAAGGTCAAAGAGGTCTTCCCGCCATTTTGCCGTACGGTGGTTATCAACGAATGGAAATGGTTCGTGGCGAGTGTGTTGATTGGGGTTATTTATGTAGTCGTTGCTGTTGGATATGTGTACCAGAACTATGTCCCAAACGAAGTGTTTTTGGTCGGTGGGCTTGTCACCTTGTTGGGTTATGTTAATCAATTCACTAGTGTTTTTCAAGACGTCGCGTGGCAATACACTGAAATCATTCGCTACAATACCGACGTACAAACGGCTCGTTCCATCAGCGAAGCTTACCATCAGCAACACCGTGCCGAAGCCACTGAGGTTCTTCCGTATGACTGGAAAACGATTCAAATCAATCAGTTGAGTTTTTCCCACCACGATACCTACGACGCCCAGAAAGTGGCGCATAGCCTTCACCAATTAAACTTGCGCATCGAAAGAGGTCAACGCATTGCTTTTATTGGTGAAAGTGGTAGTGGAAAAAGTACTCTTTTGGCCTTGTTGCGAGGATTGTATGCCCCCGAAGAAGGGACAAAAGTAACCATTGATGGAAAACCACTGGAAGGAATTAGCCTGATTACTGATACCGTAACGTTGTTTCCACAAGAGCCCGAAATCTTTGAAAATACCATTGCTTACAACATCACGTTGGGGCTTCCTTTTAAAGAACAAGATATTTGGCAAGTATGCGACACCGCTCAATTTAGTGAGGTAGCCCATCAATTACCCAATGGCCTTGAATCCAATATTCAAGAAAAAGGTGTTAATCTTTCGGGAGGACAAAAACAACGCTTGGCGCTCGCTCGTGGCATTTTGGCCGCGCGAAGTAGCGATATTGTATTGCTCGACGAACCTACCAGCAGCGTTGACCCCAAAACTGAGTCATTGATTTATGACCAATTGTTTGACGAATTTAAGGGTAAAGCCGTACTTTCGTCTCTCCACCGTTTGCACCTGTTGACCAAATTTGACTACGTGTATGTGCTCGAAAACGGCCGAATTGTTGACCAAGGCACCTTCGAATCCCTCAGAGCCAATAGCCCCGTTTTTCAAGAATTGTGGAAACATCAAGAGAAAACTTCGAGTTAGTGAATCATACCCAAGACATTTATGCTAACCATCAACCCTAAAGACGTTTCAGTACCTGTTTTGCATCACTTTTTGCAAGGTGCGGTGGCGCCTCGCCCCATCGCTTTTGTCAGCACAATCGATGCGGAAGGGAACGTAAATCTGAGCCCATTCAGTTTCTTTAATTTGTTTGGGACAAAACCTCCGACCTTGATTTTTTCTCCCAATCGCCGCGTGCGAGACGGAAGCAACAAACATACGCTGGAAAACGTACAAGCTGTGGACGAAGTAGTGATTAGCATGGTTGACTACGCTATGGTTGAGCAAATGTCGCTGGCAAGTTGTGAATACCCGCGTGGGGTCAACGAATTTGTGAAAGCAGGCTTTACTGAAGTACCTTCACAGCTGGTGCGCCCGCCGCGCGTTGGCGAATCGAAAGCCGTTTTTGAGTGTAAAGTCAAACAAATCATTTCGTTGGGCGAAGAAGGAGGAGCAGCCAATTTGGTAATTTGTGAAGTCATGCTAGCCCATTTTTCGGAGGATATTTTGGGAGAAGATGGACGCATCGATCAGCGCAAAACGGATTGGGTCGCTCGCATGGGTGGCGATTGGTACGCACGTGCCTCGGGCGATGCTATTTTTGAAATTCCCAAACCAAGTACCCAAAAAGGAATTGGGGTAGATTTGATTCCTGATTTTATCAAAAATAACCCTGAATTTTCGGGAAATAACTTAGGACGCTTAGGCAATATTGAAAAATTCCCTGACAATGATACAATTGAAGCATTTAAAACCCTCCACGAAGAACAAGACTGGATAACGACAGCCAAGCAGTATCTTTCAGAAGGGAAAGTTGAACAAGCTTGGCTATCTTTATTGGCTTCGCAGCAAGTCTAAACTAATGCTTTACCTTGTAGTACGGGGCGTTTATCTTTCGCTCCCGACATTCGGTTGATGCTGTTGTCAAAACTTACCGTTACGGCGTCACCGTCAAATTGGCAAATAACGTAATTTCGGTGCGGTGACTCGTAGTAACGAAGTGTTATTTCAAACGTTTTAGGGTCTTTCCACGTACCACTAGCCGCTATTTTGGCAATTTTTTCGGTTTTTATTTTCTGGGAAGCGACCAAATTGGGTCTTGGCAAATCGGTTTGTCCAAAGGCCCATTTTTCCAATCCCACTTCTACTTTATGCTCACCCGCTGTATCTTTAAGCATAAATTGATACGTACCTCCTTCGCGATAAGCCAGCGAAACTTGCTGCACGTTCATTGAATTTGTTTCGATGGTAAACGCTTTCCCCGATACTTTTACCGCATCCGACGGCTTTACACTTCCTTTGGGAGGCAACAGCGCCAAAGCCGCCATTCGCTGCTTCAAAGTATTGGCCGAAGCCGCATTGGCAGGTAATACTTGGGATTTCATGGCGGGGAATATATGCTCCCATACCAAATCCAAAATACCTTGCATATCAGGGGTTTCACTTGTAATCGCCAACACCGCGTCTTGGTCGGGCATCACAATGGTATACTGCCCATAGGCACCATCACCTCGGTACGCATTGTGCTGACACCGCCAAAACTGATAGCAATAGCCTTGAAGCCAATCATTTTTTTCGTTGGGGCGCGACAGCTTTGCGGGAGAAGGTTGTTGAATTTTGAACGTAGTGGCTTCCTCTACCCAGGCTACTGGAATGATTTGTTTGCCCTTCCATTTTCCTTTTTGAAGGTATAATTGGCCAAATTTTGCCATGTCTTCGGTTCGAATACGGAGCCCCCACCCGCCCGTGTTGATACCTAACATATCTTCTTCCCAATCGGCCCCTTCAATGCCAAGAGGTTCGAATAGACGGGGGCGCAGGTAATCTATGATTTTTTGTCCTGTTACTTTCTGAACGATGGCCGAGCACATGTAGGTAGCCATGCTATTGTATAAAAACGTACTTCCTGGTTCGTTTTGAATAGGCAAAGCCAGAAACGTCTTTATCCAGTTGGGTTCATCCCGAATGCTCTGACCCGTGGGGTCCACACCATGCCCTACCGACATCGTTAGGAGGTCTTTGACCGTCATTTTGGACAAATAATCGCTCACCGTTGCGGGGGCATATTCGGGATAAAAAGAAATAACACGGTCGCTAGTTTTCAGCTTCCCTTCGCTTACCGCAAACCCCACAGCCGTGGCGGTAAAACTCTTACTCATCGAGTACATGGTATGTTTCAATTCTGCCCGATACGGTGCCCACCAGCCTTCTGCCACCACTTGGCCGTGCCGAACAAGCATCATACTGTGAAACTCATGTTTACTTTGAGCAATAGCGTCCAAAAACGAATTGATATTTATTGAATCCACCCCTTGTGCTTCGGGAGTACTACGAGGTAATCGAACGGCTGATTTACTCCAACTCTCAAACGGAAATGCTGCCGAAAGCCCTAGGCTAACTCCTGCTAAACCTACCTGTTGAATAAACTGACGACGCGTAGTTTGCATGGTCTATTTGTATTTTTTTTGTAAAAAAGGAACAAGAATTTTGGCGTATTCACGATAGCCTTGCGGGTTGATATGTAAGCTATCTTTGGTATATAATTCGCTTTTTACCGTACCATTAGGATGAAATAGTGCGGGATTAATATCTACATACGACAACCGTTTTCCCGTACTGAACGCTTTTACCATCTGGTTGCCTTTGGTAACTTCTGCCCAGTACTGGCGACGCGACGGCGAGAGTTTCATGGACACAAAGCAGATGTGTGTTTTAGGTGAACGTTGCTGAATGAGCGATACAAAATCGCGGTAAGAGTCAAAAAATTGTTCGGCCGACTTGAATTTTTTTCCTGATAAATCATTCTCCCCCCCATAAACAACCAATACTTTCGGCTGGTGAGAAATCACAGTTCGTTCTGCGTAATGAATCAATTCTGGAATAGTAGAACCTCCAAAACCGCGATTGACCACAGGCAAGGGTGCCAAGTCAGTGGCCATGTCCTTCCAAAGGCGCCAACTGGAACTTCCGTATAAAATCACTTGCTCTTTTGTGATACCTTTAGTCGCATCTTCTTGTTCAAATTTTTTAATCTCCTCCTCAGAGCGGTCTACTTTATAATCCAATTCGAAGGGTTCGGCAATGTGCTGGTACGTTACATTAGCGCGTTGGCACGCCGCTGCCACTATCAACAAGATAGAAATACTTACGAAAAAAATGCGTTTAGAAAAAAAATCAGTCATAGGTGTAGTAGTTTCTAAAGGAAAGCGTGCAGTAGTTGAAATTTACGCTTAAACACAAAAAAAAGCTACCCTAAGAAGGTAGCTTTTTTCGCTCACAAACACTTGACCTAATTTTCAAAAAGATTGTTGATGTGTCTATAGTGTGTTTGGCCTCTAGTATTTCGAATCTATCTACCACTTCTTTGGAAGGTTTGAGTGGGCCTTCTCTATCTCTTGCCACTACATTCAATGCTCCTTATTTTAGGGAAACCTCCATGTAATCAAACGGTAATCCTTCAAATTTGTATTTACCTGCGTACTCTTTTAGAGCGGCTGTATCAAGTGCTACAACTGCCGTAAGCGAAGGAGTGGCCGTCTGTGCAGAAGCCTCGTACGTAAGGGCAATCATGCCAATAAGGCAAAAAACAAAAACTTTTTCATAGGCTAGTTTGAATGGGATTGAGTATTTAGACAGTAATATTAGAAAGTTGTTCGTAAAATTTAACCAAATATATACTAATAAAATTTAATCATTTCCAATAATAATACAAATTTAATCTAAAACAAAAATCCGACTTCTCATCGAAAAGTCGGATTCTCACACGATACCTAAACCTTTACTCTACTGAAGGATGGAAAAGTCTTGTACTAGATAAAAATCTGGTATTGCAGCGTCAGGGCACCACGGCGGCCATTCGGATTTAGGCGCCCATCAATCGCATTTTGGTACACAGGGCGATTCTGATAGTCAAGCGTAATTTTAGAATTATGGCCTTTCATCAGCCAATTCACTCCTGTACTGAAGATTCCAGCTGTCTTTAAAAGACGTTCGTAATTGGCTATTTGTAACGTCGCATAAGGCATCAGTGTTCCATTTTTTCCTAGCAAATCCGAGGTGAATAAATACCCTAATTGGCTATAAACCACACTCCCTGTCCCAAACATCGGAAAGGCATTTCCTTGTCCCCCCGACACTCCCATAAGCCCTTGGGTTGTGCCGTTCGCAGGATTCATGATACCATTGAAACGCAAGTAATTGGGGCCATAGTTAGTATGAAAATATCCTAGATAGCCCGAGAAGGCCGTTCCTTTTGCTTTATTAATAGGCATATCAGCAAACACAGCTAACGACCATAGATTCATCGCATTGTACACCGTATCTTTTCCTTGATTGATGCTGTTCCACATCGCTTTTTTTTGCGAAATAAAGCCCCCCTCAAGGTTTAAAATCTTCTTTTTACCCAAATAAGTACCCGTCATGTAAGGCGTCTGATGCGAATCTTTATCAAACAAATTGTAAATCAACAACCCTTGGTACTGCTTATGGTGGCCTTTAGCCGCGAAACCCGAATTAGCCGAGATGGCAGGCACAGCAGCACCGTTGGTACTTATAGGAAACGGGTCGGTCAATCCAAATCGATAATCCCATTTGCCTACCTGACCCCGTGCATAAAGCGTAAGTTTCCGAGAAAATTCATCGGTTTGGTCTACGGTTGCTTGAGCAAAAACAGGCACATCCATCGACATGATGGTAGTAACGCTCGGCTGACTAAAGCGTGAAAGCCCATTGAGAATGGTAAGCCCCCCTCCTATTTTCAACCAATCTTTGTTGGCAAAAGCCGAGTATTCCACAACCGCATCATGGATAAAAAAACCTACCTTACGGTTAGTAGGCACTCCTTGTGCGTTTCCTAATACTGGAAATCCGTTCAAGAAGTTAAAATTGTTCATCCCCAATTGAAAGTACACAAAAGCACGGTCAGAAATTTGTCCAAACAACTGCATACGAGTCCGCCGAAGCCCAATATCCAACGTTTGGGAGGCGGGTTCACCTACAACGGTCGTTCCAGGGTTACTTTGGTTGAAGCGCACCCACGTCTGATTTAAAAAAGTAGCTTTAAAGAAATAAGTTCCTGACGAATTGAGGTTGTATTTAAGCTCGTTTTTATCGGGAGCAGTTTTGGCCAACTCCTGCGCTGTGGCAATCCCCCCCGTCAAAAGGAGTATCCAAGTAAGGTGCTTCATGGTGCGTTTTTAATTAATGTTTACGCCCGCAAAGCACCCACTCTACTATTAATACCGAATGAAAAGAAAATTAAAATAGCGTTAAAGGGTGTTATTTTTTGAAAGCCCACTGTAAAAACTCAGGCATTATTTGTGACCAAGTAGCTTGGTCGTGACGCCCACCTTTTACCTCTACGTAGCGTGCTTCTTTGCCCCACCGAAACCCTTTCCGTTCGAGCTCGGCCACCAGGTCTAACGTATCCTCGATGGAGTCGATAACGCCGTTATGATTACGGTCATCTTTTTCGTCGTCGGTTCCCGTTTGAAACCAGAAAGCAGGTGTATAATCTTTAAAATGTTCCCGCCGCACCGACGATTCTCGCACTAAGCGGTGCATAATACGGTCTTGGTGGTCATCGTAATGATTTTCATAAGCCCGCTGCCGCCACCAAAACGAGCCCGAAAATGCCCCTGCTTTACCAAAAACCTCAGGATGATGCCACACAATATCAAACGCAGAAAGTCCACTCAATGAAAACCCACAGAAGGCCGTATGATGAGGCCCCTGTAAAGCTCGGTAGTGGCTTTTTATATAGGGTAAAAGTTCTTCCAACACAAACGAAGTGTACGCTCCTGCTTTTGCCCCACGCTGTTTGTAATCCGCCTGAATAGCTGTACCATATTCTTGAATTCGTTCGCCGCAATGCACTGCCACAAGGATAAACGAAGGTACTTGTTGCTGGTGATACAATTCACTCAGAACACGTACCATTTGAAGTCGTTCTAAATCTTGCCCGTCGTTCATGTACAATACGGGGTAGGACGTATTCGTTGCCTCATAGTTAGGAGGCAGTACTATATCCATGACGATGCCACGCTGCAAGTGATGTGAGAAAAGCGAAGTGTCGTGTTTGACGACCATTTCAGAAGGAGAGATGAAGTGTTTCAATCGGGTAAGTGCTTTGAAAGGCAACAAAAATACAAATAACCCAATATGGGGTACTAATTTCAAATAATTCATTCTTCCAAACTTTTTTCGGACATTTTTGCGTTTATTTACGAAAACTATCAAAAACCGATTTTAATCCCAAATTTTTCTAATTGCATGAAGTATCCCATCGCGCTGACCCTCACGGTAGTAGCATCAACCGTAGTTTCATTTGCTCAAACCAAGAAAGCGCCCGTAAAACCTGCTACTCCTGCGGCCAAAACAGCCGCTCCTGCAAAAACAGCCACTCCAGGCAAACCTGCGACAGGGCTTAAAATGACCAACGAGTTAGATTCAGTTGCTTATAGTATTGGTATGAACATTGCCCAAAATTTGAAAGGGCAAGGTCTCGACAAAATCAACATTGGCTTGCTTTCTAAAGCGATTCAAGACGTGTTGAAGTCGGGCAAAACCGACCTTGATGATTCTCAAGCCCAGATGATTCTTGCCAGTTTTTTCAATAAACTTCAAAACAAGCAGCAATCAGAAGAAGCCAAAAAATACGAAGCCGTGAAATTGGCAGGTGAAAAGTTTTTGGAGGAAAACAAAAAGAAAAGCGGCGTAGTTACTCTCCCAAGTGGCTTGCAGTATGAAATCATGAAAGCAGGTGATGGCCCTAAACCTACCGCCGACAATACTGTAAAAACACATTACCACGGTACCCTTATCGACGGGACAGTATTTGACAGCTCCGTACAACGTGGTCAACCTGCCGAGTTTCCAGTAGGTGGTGTCATTCAAGGTTGGGTCGAAGCCCTTCAACTGATGCCTGTGGGATCGAAATGGAAGTTATTTATTCCTTATAACCTAGCGTACGGCGAGCGTTCGGCGGGTCCAACCATCAAACCGTATTCTGCCCTTGTTTTTGAAGTAGAGTTGTTAGAAATAGTCAAATGATTTTAGGGGGTTGTCGCTTTCGACATCCACTCGCAAGACTGGTTTTAGAAGTCGCCACACTAAAGTCAATAAATCAGTTTATGAAAATGAAAAGCCTATTAATCGCCTTAGCTCCAGTGTTGCTGCTTGGTCTGCAACCGGATGATTCTCGCTCAGGGGGAGTGATTAGCTCGCACCCTTCTGCCATTAGTGATGACGACCTGAAGCCTACCATTACGCAAGAAAAGGTGGAGGCTTACGTGACTAAAATCTTCTCAGGGTATCATTATCGTAAGTTTGGCCTCAACGATTCGTTGTCGAACAAAATGTATAATAATTACCTCAATGAGATTGACCGCGGAAAGCTATATTTTCTGGCAAGTGATGTACAATCGTTTGAAAAATACCGTAACCAGCTAGACGAATCGCTCAGCAACGGCGACCTTACTGCTGCTTACGACATGTACAACACGTTCAGAAAGCGATATCGCGAGCGTAGTGCTTACATTGATAAATTGTTAACCAAACCTACTTTTGATTTTACGGTAGATGAGTCATTTAATACTGACCGTGAAAAAGTAGCTTGGGCAAAAACCTCTGACGAACTAAACGAAGTTTGGCGAAAACTCATCAAAAATGAAGCACTTGAACTTAAAATTTCAGGCAAAGCCGACTCTTCAATTGTCAATTTACTCAAAGACCGCTACAAAAACCGTGAACGTAACTTAGGCCGTTTCCGCAGCGAGCAAGTGTTCCAAATGTACATGAATGCTTTCTGCGAAGTACTCGACCCACACACACGGTATTTTTCTCCAGCAGATTCTGACCGTTTTAAGCAAGATATGTACCAAGCCCTTGAGGGTATCGGTGCCGTTCTTCGTGAAGACGGAAACTACATCAAAGTCGTAGAGGTAGTCCCTGGTGGGCCTGCTTTCAAAGACAAACGCTTGAAGAAAGATGACCGCATCATTGGCGTAGCACAAGGCGACGAAGGTAAATACGAAGACATCGTAGGCTGGTACGTCGACGATGCCGTCAAGAAAATCAAAGGAGCTAAAGGAACGATTGTCCGTTTACAAGTTTTAGCAGCAGACGCCCTTCCAAGCGACCCTCCAAAGGAAATTCGCTTGGCCCGTGAAAAAGTAAACTTACAAACTTCTCGTGCCAAGAAGGAAGTGATTACCATTACCCAAAACAAACATGACTACAAGATTGGGATTATTCAGATTCCGTCGTTTTACCGTGATTTTGAGAGTGCTGGTAAACGTGACAAAGATTTTGCAAGTACCACCCGCGACGTACAGAAGTTGTTGGATTCGCTCAAGGCAGAAAACGTAGAAGGAGTAGTGATTGATCTTCGTAACAACGGTGGTGGCTCGCTTACTGAAGCCATTTCGTTGACAGGATTGTTTATTTCAAAAGGCCCTGTGGTACAAGTTCGTGAGCAAACAGGAGAAACTGAGGTACAAACCGACGTCAACCCTGAAGTTTCTTACGATGGCCCGTTGGCGGTACTCACCAACCGTTTTAGTGCGTCTGCTTCCGAAATTTTTGCGGCAGCTATCCAAGACTACAAACGCGGTATTGTGTTAGGTGAACAAACCTACGGTAAAGGCACGGTGCAAACCATGGTAGATTTGAACCAGTGGATTAAAGACCCTGATAAACTTGGTCAGATTAACATTACGGTTGCTAAATTTTACCGTATCAATGGTAGCAGTACGCAGCGCAAAGGCGTATCACCTGACATTGAGTTTCCATCGGCATTTAGTGCTGCCGAGTATGGTGAAAGCTCACAACCAACGGCTCTACCTTGGGATCAAATCGCAACGACTCGTTATGATTTGACAAAATACTTGAACGAAAAACAAGTAGAGAAACTCCGTGAAAAATACCAGCAACGCCTCAAAAACGAACCCGAGTTAAAAACGTTCACGGAAGAGCTTGAGCTTTTCAGAAAAGCCCGCGAAAATACGGTAGTTTCGCTTCAAGAAACCAAACGTAAAAAAGAGCGCGAAGAGGCCGAAAAGAAACGTCAGGCGTTGAAAAAACTCGAAACCGAAGGGGACGACGAGGAAACCTCGGTAGCAGCAAAGCCTGCGGATAAAAAGAAAAAAGATATTTACATGATTGAAACTGAGCGCATCTTAGCCGACTATATCGCATTGTTGAAGTCGCCTTCGATGGCCAAACGCTAACTTATGAAATACAAAAAGCACGTTTTTATTTGCGCTAACCAAAAAGACGGTGGCAAAAAATGTTGTGGCGCCGAACACGGAATGGCCCTAGTAGATGCCTTCAAAGCATCGTTGAAAGACAAAAACCTCCACCTCGAAATCCGCGCTCAAAAAGCAGGATGCCTCGATGTATGCGCCTTGGGTCCCGCTCTTGTAGTGTATCCTGAAGGTGTGTTTTATGGCAATGTCCAGTTGTCTGACGTCGAAGAAATCGTGGAAAGTCACTTAGTAAATGACACTCCAGTAGAGCGCTTAAAACTTCCATTCTAAGCCGTTCTTTTCATTTTTTGAAAGCCATTGCAGGCTAGTAAATGTTTCAAAACTTTACTTTCTGTAATGGCTTTCTTATTTTTACTAACCCTCAAACCTTCGCTTTCTCTTCATGCTCGAACGTTACTTTTCACTCTCTACTTACCAAACTTCCCTTCGCACCGAAATCATTGCGGGGGTATCGTCTTTTTTGGCAACGATGTACATTATCGTTGTGAATCCTGCCATTTTAAGCCAAGCGGGTTTGCCTTTTGGAGCCGTCCTAACGGCCACGGTTCTCTTGTCTTTCTTTTGTAGTTTAATGATGGGCTTGTATGCCAAAAACCCTCTACTCGTTGCGCCCGGGATGGGACTCAATGCTTTTTTTACTTTTACAGTCGTCAAAGGAATGAACGTAGCTTGGCAAACAGCCCTCGGAGCGGTGTTCTGGGCAGGAGTGTTATTTTTGATATTATCTATTTTCAACGTTCGTACACACATTGTCAAGGCCATTCCGAAGCCCTTACGATATGCTATTTCATCGGGCATTGGCTTATTTATTACTTTGATTGGTTTTACCAATGCCAAATTTATTATCGGCAATCCTGCTACCCTTGTCGGTATTGGCAACCTCACCGACCCCGTTCTGATTACGTTTTTGGTAGGTTTGCTATTAACGGCGGTGTTGGTAACCAAACACGTTACAGGTGGGATTGTGATTGGCATCATTACAACCACTCTTTTGGCCACTCCTATTGGTCGCTGGTGGGGCGATGCCTCGGCAATTAACTTTGGACAAAAAGCCCTCGTCAACTGGAACGGCCTACTTGCTTCGCCCGATTTTAGTCTTTTGTTCCAACTTGATTTAGGAGGTTCGTTGAGCCTAGCATTGTTCCCCGTTATTTTTGCTTTTGCTTTCACTGATCTTTTCGATAGCTTATCTACCTTCGTAGGAGTGGCCGAAGCAGCTGATTTGTACGACGAAAACGGCGACCCACGCCACCTCCAAGAATCCCTCCTTACCGATGCTGTTGCTACTACGCTGGCGGGGGTCTTGGGTACAAGCCCAGGTACTGCTTACATAGAATCGGCAGTGGGGATAGAGCAAGGCGGGCGTACAGGATTAACGGCAGTTGTAGCGGCCTTTTTGTTTTTGCCTTTTATGTTTTTATCGCCTTTGTTGTCGGTAGTACCTAGCATTGCCACTGCCCCTGCCTTGGTGATTGTTGGCGCATTTATGATGAAACCCATTACCAAAATTGACTGGTCACGCATGGACGAAGCCATCCCTTGTTTGCTCGCCCTTGTACTAATTCCTTTCAGCTATTCCATTACCCAAGGCATTATCTTTGGCTTCTTGAGTTGGAGTGTTTTAAAAACAATAACGGGGCAAACGAAGGACGTCTCCCCAATGCTTTGGGTGATAAATATTTTTGCTATTGGCTCCTTAATTTGGGGGCACTGATGGCATCGGAACCAACCCCGAGGAGCTCGTTGGGGCAGCCCACGCCAGTTGTTTTACGATAAAATTAAGCTTTGTGAAGTGTACCAAGCATGACAGCCGAGCAATTTGCCGAAGCGGCTCAAAATGCAAAAGCGAATTGTCCCATTTCAAAATTGTTGAATACTGACATTACAATGGACGCAGAATTGGTATAGTATTTCATACACAAAACGCCAGTGGAAGAATCCAACTGGCGTTTTGCACTTATTAAGATGAGGTGGGTTGAATCAATGATTAAATATACTGATTCAAGATGTTTTCAAATAGTTCTTGCTTGCCACTGATTAACTTCGGCTCACCATTGGCTACGGCATAGCTGTGGAGATCTTCCAACGTCAGTTTTCCTGCTTCAAAATCTTGGCCAGCGCCACTGTCAAACGAAGCATAACGCTCTTTACGGAGTTTGCTGTACGGAGATTTTACCAAAATATCGTTGGCAATCACCAACGAACGTGCAAATGCATCCATCCCGCCGATGTGCGCAATGAAAATATCTTCGAGGTCAGTCGAATTACGACGGGTCTTTGCGTCGAAGTTGATACCACCTGCAGTGATACCACCTGCTTCAAGAATCACTAGCATCGCTTCCGTTAACTCGCTTAGGTTGATGGGGAATTGGTCGGTATCCCAGCCGTTTTGGTAGTCACCTCGGTTGGCATCAATACTACCTAACATACCCGCATCGGCGGCTACTTGCAACTCGTGTTGGAAAGTATGCCCTGCCAATGTAGCGTGGTTTACTTCGATGTTCAATTGGAAATCTTTCTCCAAACCGTACTGGCGCAAGAAGCCAATCACCGTTGCCGAATCATAATCGTATTGGTGCTTAGTAGGCTCACAAGGCTTAGGCTCAATAAAGAACGTACCATTAAAACCATTTTTGCGCGCATAATCACGAGCAATGGTCAAAAATTGCCCTAGGTGATCCAATTCGCGTTTCATATTGGTATTGAGCAGGCTCATGTAGCCTTCACGACCACCCCAGAATACGTAGTTTTCACCACCCAAAGCAATCGTTGCGTCAATAGCGTTTTTCACTTGTACACCCGCATGAGCCACCACATTGAACTCAGGGTTGGTCGATGCACCGTTCATATAACGTGGGTTTGAGAATACGTTGGCCGTACCCCAAAGCAATTTTACCCCACTTGCTTGTTGCTTGCCTTTCGCATAGTCTACAATGGCTTGCATACGACGCTCGTATTCCGAAATGCTTGGCCCTTCGTCTACCAAATCCACATCATGGAAGCAGTAGTAAGGTACTCCTAGCTTGGTGATAAACTCAAACGCCGCGTCCATTTTGTCTTTGGCACGCTCTACGGCATCCGCTTTGGCATCCCAAGGGAAGACTTTGGTTCCAGGGCCAAAGGGGTCAGCACCTGTTCCGCAGAACGTATGCCAATACGCCACAGCAAAGCGTAGGTGTTCTTTCATAGTCTTCCCGCCAATGATGCGGTTTTCATCGTACCACTTAAAAGCAAGCGGGTTGTCTGACTCGCGGCCTTCAAACTGAATTTTGGAGATGCCTTTGAAATATTCGGAATTTCCGAGTGTAACTGACATAAAATAAGTTAGTTTAAATGTTTTCTCGAAAGCGTAATTACTACTAAAAGAGCGATTTTTGCTTTCTTACTGATGCAAAAAAAGAAAATAATTGTCAAATTGACAATTTTATATTTAAACTTGCACTTAATAATCTTTTTTTTAACAACCCTAAAACAAGCAACCTATTGTCGTACAGCGATTTACTATTACTTTCATTCTGTAAAAAATGGCAAAAAAAATAGAAGTACCTCTACTTCTATACTCAATTCTGAACAGATTTTGGTAGTCTTTTTTACCTAAACATGCGTAGTAAAGAAATCTAAGTATGGTAATTTTTTGAGCAAAGTCTCTTTTGAGCGAGAGAACCCAAAACATTCTATGAAACTCTATCGTACCACCACTGGCTTTTATGCCGAGGCTGACGGCCAATTTTATAAAATCCCCACCTTTATTTGGGATGAACTTATCAACCGCGACGATTTGTACGCTTATTTGCGAACCACCATCGCTAGTCTTGCTCCCGAAGCCTCTTTTGACGAAAGTAGCCTTATGGCTCCCGTAGGAACGCAAGAAGTGTGGGCGTCGGGGGTGACGTACTATCGGAGCAAAATTGCGCGTATGGAAGAATCAAAGGAATCAGGTGGCGATACCTTCTACGACAAGGTGTATGATGCCGAACGTCCTGAGCTGTTTTTCAAAAGTCTCGCCCACAAGGTAATAGGAAACGGTGGAACGGTCAACATCCGCCCCGATTCGTCGTGGAACGTACCAGAACCTGAATGGACGCTCTTTGCCACATCAACGGGAAAAATTGTTGGATATACCATCGGAAACGACATGAGTTCGCGTAGTATCGAAGGCGAAAACCCACTTTATTTACCACAGGCTAAAGTGTATGACGGTTCGGCTGCGTTGGGGCCTTGTTTGTATGTACCCGCCGAGCCTATGGCCGTAACCACAACCATCGACATTGACATTGTACGCAACGGTTCTAAGGTATTTGAAGGACGTACCACCCTTGAACAACTAAAACGCCATCCCGAAGAATTAGTCCGCTATTTATTCCGTTCAAATACATTTACCACAGGGGTCTTCTTGATGACAGGAACAGGTCTCGTTCCCTCTAACGAGTTTACCCTTCAAGTAGGTGATGCAGTCAATATCCGTATTGATAAAATAGGGCAGTTGACAAACACCGTTGCTTTTGCCAAAGCTTAACATACACCAATCTATATGCAAGACACACTACCACAGGGCTTTATCCCTGTGATGCTCACCCCATTTAAGGACAACGGTGACATTGATTTTGAGGGTCTGACCCAACTTACTGAGTTATATTTACAAGCAGGGGCGGCAGGACTTTTTGCCAACTGCCTCTCATCCGAAATGTATGAACTCACCGAAGACGAGCGCCTTGCTATCACACGGCACGTAGTGGAGGTAGCCAACGGTCGCGTGCCCGTGGTGGCTACGGGGACATTTGGTGGAGCGATTGCCGAACAGGCTGAATTCGCTAAGAAAATTTACGAAACGGGGATTCAAGCGGTGATTGTGATTACCAGCTTGTTGGCCGATGCCGACGAATCTGACGAGGTGTTTATGGAGCGAATGAACGAGCTTCTTCACCTTACACCAGGCGTTATTTATGGACTGTACGAGTGTCCTGTTCCTTACAAACGTCTCGTTAGGGCTAAAGATTTGGGAGAACTCGCCGCTACGGGGCGGGTGGTTTACCACAAAGATACATCGCTTGACATTGACAATGTAAAAAGCAAAATCGCCGCCACCCAAGGGCAGCGCTTTGGGGTATATGATGCCTACATGGAACACGCCGTGGCCTCGTTGCAAGCAGGTTCGGCAGGGTTATCGTGTATTCAAGGGAATTTCTTCCCAGAGATTATTGTGTGGTTATGCGCAAACTATAACAATCCTGATCAGCAAGCTAGCGTTGCGCGCGTTCAGCAAATGTTAATTGAAACCATGCCCGTCATCCATTATGCGTATCCTACGGTCGCTAAGTATTACTTACAAAAACGCGGTTTCCCGATTTCGCTTTATACCCGTCGCAAGGTAGAAGAATGTACAGCAGAAGTGAAAACGGAGGTAGATGCTCTCTATGAGCGCGTCGAGGCACTTTCCACAGAACTAGGAATTAGCGCTAAAACATCTTCATAGTCAGCCCCTCATAGTAAAACTATCTACCTCTGCATGAAATCTTTTCTTTACTCCATTATCGCTATGGCTGGAGCTGTTAGTGCATTAGCACAGCGGCAAATTGTACCTGTTAATTTTTCGCAGGTTACGGTCAACGATTTTTTCTGGAAACCTCGTATCGAAAGAGTACATTCGGCAACGTTGCCCGTGTGCATGACTTATACCGAAGACTCTACGGCTCGAATTCGTAACTTTGAAAATGCGGCCAAACGAAGTGGGCAGCATAAAGGCATCTATTTCGACGATTCGGATGTCTATAAGGTCATTGAGGGCATCGCTTATACCCTAAAAACCACTCCTGACAAAGCTTTAGAAGCCAAAACCGACGAGTGGATTGATAAGATTGCAGCAGCGCAACTTCCCGACGGTTATTTGAATACCTACTATACGCTCAAGGGACTCGACAAACGCTGGACCGATATGGAAAAGCACGAAGACTATTGCCTAGGGCATTTGATAGAGGGAGCGGTGGCCTACTACGACGCTACCAAGAAACGAAAACTACTCGATGTCTCCATTCGGTTTGCTAATCATTTTGATTCGACCTTTCGTCTTCAAAGCCGCCCTTGGGTAACAGGCCACCAAGAATTGGAGCTGGCACTGGTCAAACTGTACCATACGACCCAAAACGACCGCTACCTCAAACTTGCCGATTGGTTGATTGAACAGCGCGGAAAAGGAAACGGTCGGGGACAAATCTGGACAGATAAAAACTTTGACGGCGCGCGCTATTGCCAAGATGATGTACCTGTCCGTGAAATGACCGACATCAAAGGCCACGCTGTTCGGGCCATGTACCTTTATACTGGCATGGCCGACGTAGCCGCCGAAACAGGTGACCGTGGCTATACCCAAGCTCTCGAACGCGTATGGGCCGATGTAGTGGAGCGGAACATGTATATCACGGGTGGTATTGGTTCTTCGACCAAAAACGAAGGATTTACGGTCGATTATGACCTCCCCAACGAGTCGGCCTACTGCGAAACCTGTGCCTCAGTAGGAATGGTCTTTTGGAACCAACGCATGAACCTCTATTCGGGAGAGTCGAAGTACGTGGATGTGCTCGAACGGTCACTTTACAACGGTGCACTGGCAGGCGTACAACTAACAGGAAATTTATTTTTTTACGTAAACCCGCTGGCTTCGTTTGGGATGCACCACCGCAAAGCTTGGTACGGCACAGCTTGTTGCCCCAGCAACGTCTCGCGCTTGATGCCGTCGGTAGGGGGCTATATTTACAACACTTCAGCAAATACCCTGTGGGTCAACTTATACGTTGGTAGCAGTACTGAAGTGAAGTTGGGAAATAACAAAGTGAAGTTTACCCAAAAGACCAATTACCCGTGGGCGGGCGAAGTGGAGTTTAAAGTAGTACCTGACAGCAGCAAAGCTGACTTTGGAATGAAATTACGCATCCCTGCGTGGTGCGACAAGTACACTATAGAAGTCAATGGAAAAATTGTAACCAACCTTGTTGCAGACAAAGGCTACGTAACCGTTTCGCGCACATGGGCAAAAAATGACATTCTCAAACTTCGCATGGAGATGCCCGTTAAAGTCGTAGCGGCTGACGCGCGCGTGCAAGCCAACGTAGGCAAACGAGCCATTCAGCGTGGGCCACTTGTGTACTGTATTGAAGAACAAGATAACCGCCATTTGGATTATGACCAAATGGTGCTTTCGCCCAAAACCCAATTTACAACAGCATTTGAGCCTGCTTTGCTTGGTGGAGTCACTACAATTAAGGCCCAAAACGGAAGCGACAGCTTCACGTTGATTCCGTACTATGCGTGGGACAACCGCCAAGCGGGTCGCATGAAAGTATGGATTGATTGGAAGGGGAAATAACATCTTCGTTCCACCGAGTAATCCCCTTCTTTGAGCACTTTGTGGTTGACAGTTTCAGTCGTATCTTTAGCTTTTTACTTCCTAAACCTTCAACCTTCATGGAATCAAAAGACTTCAAACCCTACGTTCCCAACGAAAGTAACGTGGCCGAGTTTACCGTCAAATCGGTCGTTATGGGTGCCATTTTTGGCGTGTTATTCGGAGCAGCTACGGTGTATTTATCGCTCAAAGCAGGGCTTTCTGTTTCGGCCTCTATCCCCATTGCGGTGTTAGCTATCTCGCTGGGGCGCAAATTTTTAGGAACAACTATCCTCGAAAACAACATCATCCAAACCACGGGCTCGGCGGGCGAGTCCATCGCTTCGGGCGTGGTGTTTACCTTGCCAGGTTTTTTGTTTCTTTCCATGACCGAAGAAGGCAAAAGTATCGGAGCCGATTTTTTCAATTATTGGACTATTCTCACGTTGGCAATTTTGGGCGGATTTTTGGGCACATTCATGATGATTCCGTTACGGCGGTCGCTCATCGTACAAGAGCACGGTACCCTCCCCTACCCCGAAGGAACGGCTTGCGGTTCGGTGTTGATTGCGGGTGAAAAAGGTGGTGACCTTGCCAAAACAGCCTACCAAGGACTTGGCGTAGCAATGTTGTACGCTTTCTTCCAAAAAATCTTACACATGATTGCCGAAGTACCCAAATTAGCCTCATCTCAAGCCAGCAAAATTTTCCCCTCAGCCGTCGTAAGTGGCGAAATTACGCCCGAGTACTTGGGCGTAGGATACATCATTGGCTTTCGTATTTCGGCGGTGTTGGTAGGCGGTGGACTTTTAGCTTGGCTGGGACTCATTCCCCTTTTGGCTACCCTCGTTCCTGCCGACACTATTGCCGAGCAGCTTATCAAATTGGGCTACCTCAAAGACCTCGCTACCGCAGGCGGCCCAGGCGGCTGGAATCCTGATTCTCATAGCTTTACCGATACTGCCTCGGCCATTTATCGCGCTTATATCCGCCAAATTGGTGCGGGAGCTGTGGCGGCAGGTGGTTTTATGGCCTTGATTAAAAGTATTCCTACGATTGTTTCCTCGTTCAGTCAAAGTTTAGCTTCAATGAAAGCAGGTGCCGAAGCTACTCGCCTCCGTACCGAACAAGATTTGTCGTTCAAAGTAGTACTTTTAGGCTGTTTGGCCTTAGTGATTTTGATGGTGATTTTACCCCAAATCCCTGGCGATGGCCTCTTAACCAAGTTTTTGATTGCGGTTTTAGTCGTAGTTTTTGGATTTTTCTTCGTGACCGTCGCCAGCCGCATTGTTGGTATTATTGGGTCGAGTTCATCCCCTGTTTCGGGTATGACCATTGCGACTATCATGGCTACTTCACTGGTTTTCATTGGGTTTGGATTAACAGGAAAAATGTACGAACCTGCGGTGTTGGTCATTGGAGGAATGATTTGTATCGCTGCCGCTAATGCAGGTAATACCTCACAAGACCTCAAAACGGGGTACTTGGTAGGTGCTACGCCACGTTACCAGCAAATTGCCCTTTTCATTGGGGTCATCGTATCGTCGTTGGTGATTGGTGCTACTGTAAAATTACTCGATACACCCACCCCTGATTTGGCTGCTCAAGGCATTCAGCACGCAATTGGCACCGACAAGTTTCCTGCGCCTCAAGGCACGTTGATGGCCACGCTTATCAAAGGACTTTTATCGTTTAACCTCGATTGGCAGTTTGTATTAGTAGGGGTCTTTATTGCCCTCACCATCGAAATCATGGGGGTCAACGCGCTTTCGTTTGCTGTAGGTTTGTACCTTCCTCTTTCAACGACGTTGCCCATTTTTGCGGGTGGTTGCGTCAAAGCACTTGTCAATTGGAATTCAAAACGCCAAGGTATTGAAGAAGAAGACGCCGACTTGGGCAAAGGAAATTTGTTTTCAACGGGATTAGTGGCAGGTGGTGCGTTGGCAGGCGTGGTTGTCGCTCTTCTCTCGGTCAACGACAGTATTTTTAATGCCCTTGCTAACATCAACCTTGAGCACCCCCTTGCTTCAGTCCTCGGTGAAGGTGGCTATCAACTCCTCGGCGCAGGGCTTTTTACCGCCATGGCCCTAGTGCTGTATCGCGTAGCAATGAAGCGATAAGATTTTTGTATAAGAATATTTTTCACCCGCAGATTTTCGCTAAAAAAGGACTTCATAAAGCCATTATTGAGCGAAAATCTGCGGCTTTAAATCTGGAAAAATCTGCGAAAAAATTTCAGGCAATGCACAAATAGTCTACTTCAACTTCCGAAGTTTGATGTTTCGGTACCAAACTGTACTTCCCCAATCTTGTAACCCAATAGCGCCCGTTAACTGATTTTGAGCAATGGGCGCATTTTTCAACGGACTATTGGTAATTCGTTGCTTCCAATCAGCGCTCGACAAATCGTGTTCTTGTACCACAAAGCCGTTGAGTGTAATCGTCAATTTATTTTTCCGAAACACCACATGCACTTGATTCCACTCCCCAACGGGGTTGATTTCGCGAAGACGTGCGTTGGCGACACCAAAGAAATCGCCCGCACGGTGTTTGTTTTCGGCAGCACCTTCGTAAATCTTATCGTCCAATACCTGAAGCTCAAGTCCTGTAGTGTGCATGTTTTTATACTGTTCCGCTTCTTTCACAAAAAAGAAAATACCGCTATTGGCCAATGGACTTACTTTCCAGTCAGCTTTCAACTCAAAATCCCCCGAGACAAGCACATTTGAGACAATGTCGCCGCCATTAGGGGCTTTGTTTCCCGCGCGGGTGGGGACATCTAACTTGAGGGCATCACCTTCTACTTTCCATGCCGTTCCTACGCCTTTGCCACCGTAAGTATGCCAACCCGACACATCTTTCCCATTAAATAATAGCTCCCATCCTTGTTTCTTCTCTTGGGGGGAAAGGGCATTCTGCATTTGGGCCTGGGTGGCCAAAGTTCCCATCAGCAGGGTGAGCAAAAGTACGAGCTTATACATCGTTACAATTGGTTTGACTGTTTATATCCAAAGCCAATGAACAGGCTATTTTACTTTCGTTCATTTCTTGCGACCTTTGTTCCCTAACACTATCAAGATACTTTTCGCTATGTTTTCTGCTGAACAACTACGAACTTTTACCAAAAATATATTCCAGAGCATCGGTTTTTCAGAAGAAGATGCTATACTAGCCGCTACCGTTCTTATCGCTGCCGACTTACGTGGTGTTGACTCACACGGCATCGCTCGCTTGGCAGGCTATGTGCGGTTGTTTGACCACGGACGGCTCAACCCCACCCCGACCATTAAGATTATACACCAAACCCCCAGTACCGCCGTCGTAGATGGAGACGCGGGCGTTGGGTTGGTTGTAGGGCCAAAAACCATGGAAATTGTCATTGAAAAAGCTAAAAACGTGGGTTCTGGCTGGATTTCAGTGCAAAACTCCAACCACTTTGGCATTGCGGGCTATCACGCCATGCTTGCCCTCCCGCACGACATGATAGGTATGGCTATGACCAACGCCGCCCCGTTGGTGGCTCCCACGTTTTCCTTGGAAAAAATGCTCGGTACCAATCCCATTGCGGTGGCAGTTCCTGCCCAAGACGAACCCGCTTTTGTAGCCGATTTTGCCAGTACGGCGGCAGCTTATGGTAAATTTGAGATTTTACAACGCAAAAACCTTCCTGCTCCCCTTGGCTGGGCGCAGGACTTGGCAGGCAACATCACTACCGATTCCAACCCTATCAAAAATGGCGGGGCATTACTTCCACTTGGCTCTGACCGTGAGCACGGTAGCCATAAGGGCTACGGACTTGGCGCCATTGTTGATATTTTCTCCGGCGTATTGTCAGGGGCTAATTACGGGCCTTGGGTACCACCTTTTGCTACGGCAGGCTTTATGAGCGCCAACGAAGGGGTAGGAAAAGGAACTGGGCACTTTTTTGGAGCCATGCGGGTAGATGGTTTCCGCCCCGCCGACGAATTTAAAACCCACATGGATACGTGGATCCGCCGTTTTCGCTCGGCTCAGGCTGTGGAGGGCAAACAAGTCCTAATTCCTGGCGACCCCGAACGCGCCATCGAAGCTGACCGCCTTGAAAACGGACTTGACTTACTCGACCCTGTCGTGCAATCTTTGGAAGAGCTTGGAAAACGATTTAGTGTCTCTTTATAATCAGTATTTTATGAAAAACCTGTTCCTAACCCTGACTTTCTGTGGTTTGCTGGCGCACATGGCCTGCGGACAAACACCTAATTACTTTCTACAACTGACCAAAATTCGCATCGACGGCGGGATGAATCCTGTGGTATTTGGCTACGACAAAGCTACGATGAAGCTCAGTCGGAAAAAATGCACGCAGTTCCCCAAAAATAGCCCTTGGTATTGCCCCGATGCGGATGCACCAGCCTACGAGCAATTAGCAATTTTTAAACATCCACAAATCAGCGACTCGCTGTATGTGCTGTTTTCGCACGGCCCTAGCGAAGACCCCAATTTTATGATTGCGACTAAATCGGGCAAAACCCTCGGAACGGTCAATGGATTGCAGTTATTTCTAACCAATAGTAGCACTTTTTACGTGGGTGGGCATACCAATAATTTGTTTGATAAGCGTAGGAAGTTTCAAATCAAAAACGACACTATCGCCGAAGTTACTCAGCCTTTTTATTACGTAGGATTGCAATCGGTGACGTTGAAAGAGCTGACGTTGTACAAAGACAAAACCTCCAAAGAAGTAGTAGCAACTCTCCCCAAAGGCTATAAAGTCGAAGTAGTGATGGCCGAATTTGGCGTTCCCGATTTTGAGATAGAAGAGCATTTTCTGGTTCGTACCGATTTTGGACTCGTCGGCTGGCTACGACTCAATAAAAACGAACCGTGGGATAGTTACATCAAAGGATTGTTTTTTGCGGGAGATTAAGAGATTTACCTCTGCGTCTTACTCTTATTTCAAACGCAGAGGTAACAAACATCACTAATTGGGGAAAGCTTCTAATACGCGCTTAACAATTCCATCAAGCGACGAATTATCAATCCAACGAACGACCATTACAAGTTCGTGGTCGGGGTCTACATAAACAATATTGGTGCCGTTTCCGACGTGATAAAAAACATTTACTGGGGCACTCGGTAGAGGTTTTCTTTCCGTATTCAAAAACCAGTTCATATACCCATAGGTTGGTTGAGCAGGAGTTGGCGTAGTGGCTTGTTTTACCCACTGTTCCGACAACAATTGTTTACCATTCCAACGCCCACGATGCAAGGTCAACAATCCAAAGCGTGCCATATCAAAGGCATTGATAAACATTCCTCCTCCCCAATGCCCACCGCCACTCACCGACTGCACAGGCTGTCCGTCGAGTACAATCCACGCATTGCGGTATCCCGTCCAACGCCACGTATTCGACGCCCCGATTTCGTCCATAATTCGTTCTTTTAATACTTGAGGCAAAGGCTTTCTCCACACGCTCGTAGCCGCCAATGCCAGCGCATTTACGCGAACATCGTTGTACTCATAGACTGCTCCAGGCGTATTTCGAGGACGCGTGAGCCACTTCGAGGCATCGGCATCAGGGCGATCGGCCCAGTCAGGTTTTCCCCAAAGTGTACCTTCCCAATCTGAGGTTTGGCGTAGCATGTGGTCCCACGTAATGCGGCGGTTGTGCGGTGTGGCAAATAGATTCAAAAGTTCGGGTTGCCCAAATTCTTCGGCTGGGCGCTGCACGGGTTGCCCATATAATTCGATGGGTGGAACATAGCCCGCCACCGTGTCGTTTACACTACGAATCAAACCTTTATCCACCGCCAGCCCCACTACTGTGGATAAAAAACTTTTGGTGACGCTGTGCGTAATATCGCACCGACTGGGTTCTCCCCACTGCGCTACAATATATCCTTTGTAAACAATGAGGCCTGTTTGGTCGCCACGGTCGTTGAAGGGGCCAATGGCAAATCCGTACGGTTCTTTTCCAAAAGTCTGGTAGTGTGACTGCTCCATACTGCGCGGATTTTTGGACTCCGATGCCTTGGCAAAAGCAACTGCTTCGGCCAGTTTGGAAGAGTTTAGACCTAGTTCAGTAGGTGTTTTTTGCGCCCAGGTATGAGCGGGAGGAAAGTAAGGGATTGGTGTAGTACTTTTTTGACCAAAAGAAGAAATAGCCAATGTCCAAAAAATCAAACCAGTAGCAACAATACGCATAAACAGTGATTTAAAATGTAAATTTAAAAGTAGAGAATTTTCAAAAAGCAGAAGTACATTTGTTACAACTGTTTTTTTAACATGTCTGTCTATTTACTGGCAGTGTCGTAATCGTATGGAACGTTTTCTCCCGCTTTTTCCTTTGGCCTTGGTGGCTTACCCTACCGAGAATCTTAATCTGCACATTTTTGAGCCTCGTTACCGCCAGCTCATCAATGAATGCATAGACGAACAAAAAACGTTTGGTATTCCTACATTTATCGGTAATAAACTCCCTGGTTATGGCACCGAAATGGAAGTCGTAAGCCTTTCCAAACGCCACGAAGACGGTCGGATGGATATCAAGACCCGAGGGATTCGAGTTTTTAGAATTCTTACGTTTCAAAATCCAGTGGCAGGAAAACTATATTCGGGAGGAGATGTAACGTTTTTGGACGATAAAGACGAGCCTCAAAGTGCCATGGCCGAATTGCTTTTTCAACTCGACCGCCTCTATACTTTACTTCAAACGAAGGTAGATTTCAACCCTAATCTTTCTCCCTTTTCGTACCAAATTGCCCACAAGATTGGATTTTCACAAGAAGAAGAATATCATCTGTTAACGATTCGTTCGGAGAAAGAACGTCAAAAATATATTTTAAAACACTTGAATAAAGTACTCCCCGTGATGTCCGAAATGGAGCGTACTAAAGAGCGCATTCGAATGAATGGCCACTTTAAGAACCTCGACCCGTTGAATTTATAACGATTTTCTTCTGGTTGTGAGCACCTAGAAGTACCTATCAGAAGCCCTTTGATTCATTATTCCCGCATTCGGAAGAGATTTTCTAATGGTCGCTTCCCAGAAATAATATCGGCAGCAAGTTCGCCCAAGGCAGGGCCGTGTTTATAACCGTGTCCAGAACCTCCTCCTAAAAACCAACAGTTTTCAGCCTCAGGATGTGTATCAAGAATGAAGTTACCATCAGGGGAGTTTTCGTAGGGACACACACGATTTTCGACCAAGGGGGCATTTTTTAGCGCGGGAAAGCGGTGCGCCATAAAAGCCCGTGCTTTGGTCAATACCTCCGCATTTGCTACACGTTCTCCGTGGGTGGGGTCAAAAATCTCCCCTCGTTTGTCAACTCCTACTTTAAAACCTCGGTACGCGTTTCCTGGAATTCCATAGTAAAAGTCATCTCCATCGAGGTCAATCCAAGCGGGCATGTGGTCAAAATACGCCGTATACGACGCAGGTACTCCTAGGTAATAAGCTTCTTGTTTGGTACATGTAATGGTATTTCCAAGTATATCCGGAAACAGCCTCCCTAACCAAGAACCACAGGCAAATACGTACGCATCGGCCGATAACTGCGTGCCGTTGGACAAAGGCAACGCTCCCATTTTACCGTTTTCAATCGCAGCGGGTTTAACCAACGCATTGATATATTCTCCCCCTTCTTGTACAAAAGCTTCGAGTACCGTTTGGCAACTTTCACGGGCTTTTAAATAGCCACCATAAGGGTCAAGAACGAGATGGTGCAAATCGTCGGTATAGATGTGAGGGTAGCTCTTTAGCGCTTCTGTTTTTGAAATGTATTGGTACGCCAATCCGTGTTTTTTCATAAATGGCAAAGTAGCCTCAATCATTTCGGGAGCTTCGTCGTAGCAAAACCAAAGCACGCCTGCGTTGAAAAACATCTTTTTATCCCACCGAAGCTGGTGTTCTTTCCACAAATCAATGGCCCGTACGTTGAGGTCAAAATACATCTCATTCGCGCCATAAGTGGAACGAATGACCCGCGTTTCATCACCCGAACTTGCCCGTGAGTTACCAGGTCCCCAAGCGTCAACCAACGTTACCCGAAATCCTAAACGACGTAGCCACAGGGCTGTCCATCCTCCAAAAACCCCTGCACCCACCACCGCGACGTGGGTATGAGCATCAAGCAATGCCCCGTAGCGTGGAGCTTCAAAGATTTGATTGTTTCGAGGAGCGAAGGTTGGTTGCGTGGGCATAGGTTTAAGATTTAGGACTTTACTGTATCTTCGCACCAACTTATGAGAATTTTACTAATTCACCAATATTTTTTGGAAGACAACGACGGCGGCGGTTCGCGTTGGAACGAAATGAGTCGATTTTGGCAAGCATCGGGGCATCAGGTTGCTGTGCTTGCGGGCATGGTGCATTACATGGGGCATCGTCCTACAAAATACAATGGTAAATATTTTAACCGAAGTACCAACCAAGATGGAGTGGACGTCATTCGCTGCCACGTTTCGGAGTCGTATAACAAAAGCTTTGTTGGGCGGCTGTGGGCGTATTTTTCATTTACATTTTCGAGCATTTGGGGCGGGCTTCGCTATGCTCGTAGCAATTATGATATCATTGTAGTGACATCACCCCCTCTTTTTGTAGGAATCACCGCTTACGTACTTTCGTTATTTAAACGAATCCCATTTGTTTTTGAAATCCGCGACCTCTGGCCTGAATCTGCCATCGACACGGGAGTCTTGGCCAACGACGTACTTATCAAATTTGCTTATTGGTTTGAGAAGTTGATGTACCGCAAAGCCCGTCTTATCAATGTATTA
>JALQYJ010000159.1 GCA_023254175.1 Runella sp.
TACGGCACCAGCACCTGATGGAGCAGCCCCTGCGCCCGAAGGAGCAACAGCGCCACCACCACGACGTGTAGAGTCGCGGGGGGCTTCTACTTTTGGCACCCACCAACCTGGCGTAGTAAAGCTGTAACGACCTGCATGGAAATAGGCCGTTTGCGAGAAGTTTCCACGGGTTTGTGGCATCGCTGGCGCATCTTTCAAGGCCGTGCGACTATTGTACAACTTCGATACTTGCTCCATGGCTTTGGCATCCTTCGAAAGTGGCCCTGTAATAATACGGCGAGCTACTTTAGAGGCATCAAAACGCGGCGCTTCGCTGAGGTTGTTGTTAGGCCCGAAAGTCAATACCGCAAAAATATTCGGCGCACGGTACAAGAAGTCAAGCAAGGCGCGTACTTCGGGTTCAGAAGCCGCATACTCACCCGAGCCTGTTACGAAAATTTGGTAGTCAAACGTAAAGTTACGCTCTGGGTTAATCCCACCTTGGCCGTCTTCGTTGAAAGCACGGTCTTTGTCATTATCCACTCCTTCGCTGTATACCAAGTACTTACCTACTTCCCCTTTGGTAGGGTCGGCTTTTACCATGATGCGTGGGTCTTCTTTGCTAGCAACAAACGAGCCCGTTGGGTCTTCTACACGCATCCAAGTAACTATTCCGTCGCCGTTGAGGTCTTCAAATGGGTCTTCATCGAGGCGACCATCCCGATCGTCATCGGCTTTGGTATCATTTCCCGTACGTTCGTATTTCAACTTTGCCGCAAATTGCTCCTGCGCATCAGGATTCATGCTTGGCAAAAAATAAAACGTTTTGGTATTCAACAATTTCGCAATGCTATCGGCATTCGCAGCAGCAAGCATTTTTTCGGCCGTTTGGATGGCCAACTCCGTTCCAGCTAAGTGCGTACCGTCTAACCCTGCAACAACCAAAATGGCAGGTTTTTTGGTGGCATCTCCTTTTCCAAGCGTAAGCAACCACAGCTCACGCCCGCCCGAGCTTTTACCAATCGAGCTAACGGTGGCCTGGGCAGCATACTTTGTGGAGAGAGTTTTGAGTCGAGTGGAAAGTTGGGCGTGATTGTTGTAGGAAGTCTGCGCCTGGCTGACGGACGCCATTCCTACCAACGCCACCACTCCTCCGTAGAGTAATTGACGAATCATTTGGGTTTGGTTTTTAGTTTACGTGGCAATTTACTACAAGAAATGTGACTCTTCTACCAAATCAGGTAAAGAGAGCGATAAAAGCCAAATTTGTATAGAGATATAGCGAAGTTTTGGCTCCTTTTTTATTTTAACAATGTCCTGATTTCCTGCTCTATCTCCGCTGCTTTCTTTTGGGCTTCTTCCAGCGAGAGCCCCACTTTCATTTCGGGGCGTTTGTGTTTTGTGGCGGTCAGCCACGCGTCTTTCATCAGCGCTTGGCGTTGTTGAACCAACTTAAAAATCGCTTCCGAAGAGGGGCGGGCGGGTAAGGCATTCTTGGGCGTCCCTGCTTTAGTTACCTGTTTTTCACCCAAATACAAAAGCACCTGTTTGGCCATAATCCAGTGCCCAACCTCGCCAGGATGAACGCCATCCTCGGCCAAGGCAAAACCCGAAAGGCCAAATTGTTCATCGATTTTTCGGTGGGCTTCAAGGTAGGTTTTCATGGGGTAATGAATATCAATCACTTCCCACTTTCTGGTTTTTCGTAAACTCAGCAACCAATCGGAATAACGATCGAGGACAGCAGCGTAACCTGCATTTTTCCCGCGCAATTCATCAAAAATAGGGGGAGTCAGGTGAACAATTTTTGCGCCCGTTTTTTCTACTTCTTCGTGCAGCCATTCGATTCCTTCCCGAAACTTTTGAAAACGGTCTTCCCCAAACGGCAGATAAATCCCGTCGTTCATGCCATAGCAAGCAAAGACCAAATCGGGTTTGATGGCTTTGAGGACACGTTCGAGGCGTTCGTGCAAATCGGGGCGGGGAAAACGTCCCCCCGCGTGGCCTTCTTCCGACAGCCCCGAAACGGTTTCGCTGGGTAGCCCTACGTTGATAAATTCAATCGAACGCTGCGGATAATGCGTCACAAAATAGGCTTCAATGTCGGTCACGTAACTTCCTGCATACGTAATGCTATTTCCCACAAACAACACCCGACGTACCTGCGGCGGGATGCCTTGGGAGAAACTGAGTTGGGCAACCAACAAAAAGAGAAGAATTCGTAGAAATGGCATTTTATCAACTTGTTTTGTGTTCACCAACAAAAGAAACTAAACGTCGGAATGTACTCTTTGTTAGAATTACGTCATCTTTCTAAAAACTACCCTCCTCAATCGGTTTTATCCGACATTCAGTTAGAACTTCAAACGGGCGAAATTCTTGGTCTTTTGGGCGAAAGTGGTTCGGGAAAAAGTACGTTATTGCGTTTGACAGCAGGACTGATTGACCCCGATGAAGGCGAGATTTGGCTCAACGGTGAAAAATTACGCCTTGCCAGCGACCAGCTCATTCCTGGGCATCCTGACATTAAAATTGTTCACCAAGATTACAATCTGTCGTTGCCTATCAGTGTTCGGGAAAACATTGCGTACGCGATTCGGTATTACCAAAAAGCCTACCGCGATGAGCGGGTGGACGAGCTTATTGAGCTTTGCCACTTAGAAACAGTGGCCGACAAACCCGCCAAATCTCTATCGGGTGGAGAGAAACAGCGCACCGCCATTGCCCGCGCACTGGCCGAAGAAACCAAAGTATTACTCCTCGACGAGCCATTTGCACATTTGGATTTTGCCAACCGCCGCCGCCTCGCCCAAACCATTCGTACACTGACCGAAGAAACGGGGACTGCCTGCATTTTTGTCACCCACGACGCCCCCGATGCCCTTAGCCTTTCGAACCGAATGGGGATTTTATACCAAGGGAAACTACTGCAAGTGGGTACGCCCCAAGAAGTATATCAACAACCCGTCAATGACTACGTAGCGGAGTTGACGGGAGAAATCAATATTGTACCTCGTAGCACGTTTGAACGGTTTTTTGGAACTCCTCCCCAACCCTCTGACACCTTGCTGATTCGTCCTGAGCAACTAACTATCACCGAAACCGAAAGCACGCATGGCATTTGGGCGACGGTACAACGAAGCATTTTTGAAGGCAGCCGCTACCGAATTCAGTTAATTGCTGACCAACAATCGTTTATCGTCTATGCTCCCATTGCGTTTCCCAAAGAGAAAAGCGTATTTTTGACGTATATTTTTCCAACAACCTACTAACCACTTTCTATGAAACTAACGTCTTTACTCTCCCTTACGGCGGGGGTTTTGTGCAGCGTGTCGGCCATCGGCCAAGGCACACGGCTTCTGCGCCAACCCACCGTCAGCGACCGTTCCGTGGTCTTTGTGTATGCCGATGACTTGTGGATGGCCGACCGCGACGGAGGCGCCGCCCGCCGACTTACCACGCACGAAGGCACCGAATCGCTCCCGCATTTTTCGCCCGATGGCAGCATGATTGCCTTTTCGGCCCAGTACGGCGGCAATACCGACGTGTATGTGATGCCTGCCACGGGCGGTGAACCCAAGCGCCTTACGTGGCACCCAGGCGAAGATGCCGTGCAAGGTTGGACACCCGACGGCGCCAGCATTGTCTTTCGTTCGGGACGAAGCGGCTACCCTACCGCCCTCACCAAACTATTAAAAGTAAGTTTTAAGGGAGGCTTCCAAGAAGAACTTCCCATGCCACAAGCCTACGCGGGGGAAGTATCGCCCGATGGCCAAATGGCGGCTTACCAAACCATTGGCTTTTGGGACCCCGAATGGCGCAACTACCGAGGTGGACAAGCGCAGCCGATTTGGATTGTGGATTTAAAAACGCTCTCGCTCAAAACCACTCCCCAAACCGACCGCGAACGCCATACCGACCCTGTTTGGCACAAAAACGTCGTTTACTTTTTATCGGAACGCGATTATGCCAACAACGTATGGTCGTTTAATCCCAAAACCAACGAACTCAAACAGGTAACGTTTCACAAAGATTTTGACGTAAAAAGCCTAGACGCCTCAAACGACCGTATTGTGTATGAACAAGGCGGCTACTTGCATTTGCTCGACCCCCAGACGGGACAAGCCAAGCAGCTCGTTATCAACGTTCAAGGAGATTTTACGTGGGCGGCTCCACGTTGGCAGGACGTACGTTCGGGAGGTTTACTCAATGCTTCGCTGTCGCCTACTGGCAAACGCGCCTTGTTTGAATACCGGGGCGATATTTTTACCGTACCCAAAGAAAACGGCGATTGGCGCAACATCAGCCACAGTTCAGGCGTCGCCGACCGCTACCCTACATGGTCGCCCGACGGGCAGAAAATAGCGTGGTTTTCGGATGCAAGCGGTGAATATCAACTGATGGTTTCGGACCAAGAAGGGCTTCAAAAACCAAAAGCGATTTCGTTGCCTTCGCCTACGTTTTATTTCCGCCCCGCGTGGTCATCAGATAACAAACACCTTGCTTATACCGACACTGATTATAACTTATGGGTGATAAATACCGAAACGGGACAACCCAAAAAAATAGACACCGAGCGCTACGCCCACCCCAACCGCAGCCTTAACCCCGTGTGGTCGCCCGATGGCAAATGGATTGCCTACGCCCGCCTTTTGGACAATCAATATAAGGCCATCAAGGTATATAATATCGAGACAGGCGCTAGTCACCAACTGACCGACGGGATGTCGGATGCGATGTCGCCCGTATGGGATGCCAGCGGGAAGTATTTGTATTTTTTGGCCAGTACTAACTTTGCCCTCAATACGGGTTGGCTCGACATGAGCTCGTACGAGCGTCCCGTTGTGCGCGGCGTGTATATGGTCATTCTTGCCAAAGGTGAACCTTCGCCTTTTTTGCCTAAAAGCGACGAGGAAGAAGCGCCCAAAGTAGAGAAGAAGGAAGCTACTCCTACCAAACCCGATGAAAAAACTAAGACCGAGCCTAAAAAAGAAATTTTGGTAAAAATTGACCTCGAAGGCATCGACCAGCGGATTTTGGCACTTCCCAAAGTAGCATTAAAAGAATACGACGAAATCATTGCAGGCCCTGAAGGTAGTTTGTTTTTTACCGAAAATGTCGCTGACCAATCGGGCGTTACGCTGCACAAATACACGTTGAAAGACCAGAAACGGGAGGAGTTTTTGAAAGGAATTCAGGGAGTGAGTACCTCGCACGACCGTAAACATTTGCTTTACCGCAGTGGAACTACATGGGGAATCGCCAATGCTACCGCCGCCACGGCCAAAATGGGTGACGGTCGCCTCAACACCAGCGAAATGAAACTATGGGTGGACCCGAAAGCCGAATACAAGCAGATTTTTCGCGAAGGGTGGCGTTATCAACGAGATTTCTTGTACGTCAGCAATGTACACGGAGCTCCTTGGAACGACATCTATAAGTGGTACTCACCTTGGGTAGAACACGTACGCCACCGCACCGACCTCAACTACGTGGTGGATATTTTGGGGGGCGAAGTGGCCGTGGGTCACTCCTACACATCAGGAGGTGATTTCCCAACCCTCGACAACAACAATCCTGCGGGACTCTTGGGCGCTGATTTTACGATAGTAAACGGTTTTTACCGCATCAAGCGCATTCTGACGGGCGAAAACTGGAATCCTGATTTGCGAGCGCCTTTATCTAGCCCTGGCATCGACGTAAAAGAAGGCGATTATTTATTGGAAATCAACGGTATCCCTCTCACGGCCGACGTGGATATTTACAGTTTGCTGGAAGGCACGGCCAACCGACAAATTAAAATTAAGGTCAATGCTACGCCTGATTTGGCCACGGCCAAGTCGGTTACGGTGGTACCCGTCGCCAACGAAACTCAGCTTCGCACGCGTGCTTGGGTGGAAGGCAATCGCCGCAAGGTGGATGAACTTTCAAAGGGACAATTGGCCTATGTTTGGATTCCGAACACGGGCAACGGTGGTTACGAGTATTTTAATCGTTATTATTTTGCCCAACAAGATAAAAAAGGCGCAGTTATCGACGAACGTAACAACGGCGGTGGCTCGGCTGCCGACTACATCGTGGACGTATTGGCCCGAAAACTGCAAGGATATTTCAACAGCCGCGCCAACGACCACAAACCTTTCACAACGCCGATGGCGGGCTTGTGGGGGCCTAAAGTGATGATTGTCAACGAGCGAGCGGGTTCGGGGGGCGATTTGATGCCGTTTTTGTTCCGCCAAGCTAAAGTGGGTCCGCTCATAGGAACCCGCACCTGGGGCGGATTGGTCGGTACATGGGATACACCACCGTTTATCGACGGTGGACGCATGGTAGCTCCGCGCGGAGGTTTTTATGACGTGGACGGAAAATGGGCGGTAGAAGGCGAAGGTATTGCTCCCGACATTGAGGTACACCAAGACCCCGCCAAAGTAGCCAAAGGAGAAGACCCGCAGCTTGAGAAATCGGTGCAAGTGGCTTTGGAACTTTTAAAAACTCAAGGCGTTACGCTCAAGCCTGAGCCAGCAGCTCCTATTCGCTACCGCCGCCCTGAGAAGTAGCATCGAACCTTGGAAAGGTTTGTCAACCTTTCCAAGGTTATTTTTTGCTTAAAGCAAATTTGATAATATCTATCTCCTCGTTAATCTCACGACATCTTATCTACTAAATCGCGCACAATTTCCTGAAAATACGCGCCATTGTACGGGCCAAACCAGTTCATGGTGAGCGTTTCGTAGGTATCTCTGCCGTAGTATTTGTCGGGGGTAACGTAGCCAATATACCCACCGTTAAAGCTTGTTACCATCAATTTCAGCCCCTTTTTTTCGGCGTAGGTGCTCATCTCTGCCACCAATTCCCCCGAAAAATCACAAGGAAAACCTACCATCAAAACGTTACCAATACGTAGGGCTTTTACGTAGTTGGGGAAATCGCCAAACGCCCAGTGAAATACCCACGGGCGTAGTCGCCACCCTAACGTAACGCGAGGATTAGGCTCGCGGAGCGGAATGATGAGCGTTTCGATGCGCAAGGCAGGGTTTTCAAAAGGCTTCAGTTGTGCCAATTGTTTTTGCACGTCCGACTCCAAGCTGTCGGCTTCGGTAGCCACTTTGACCCAATCCGAATCTGACTCTACCCCCACTTTAGGCCCCATACTTCCGACCGCTCCCGAAAGAAATACTGCAAAGTTGGCTTCGCCTTTTTCCAACGAATCAACCAATACGCCTGGGTAGTCGCGAGAGAGAACGATATTGTCCGAACTTGTAATCGTAGAGTGCGCTGCGTACGAACAAATCAAGGCTTTTTGCCCATCGCTGCGTACGAGTTGGAGAGTGCGCACAAACGGGTCAATCGTTCCTTCATCAAACGCTCGATTACGAACCCTTGCCGTATCAGCCAACTGATGATACGCCACCGTAGCGGGTTTCAGGTCTTTTTGTGCCAAAGTCACGGCTTTTACAATGGCGTCAGCCACCCATGTCACGTTGTCAGGATTAAATTTTCCCCCAAAGAGCTCGCCCACAATGCCACCACTCCATCCGCCCATGCTGTTGTGAGTATGAGTTGCGCCAAAATACACTTGTTCAAACGGAATGCCCGTGGCAGAAAGCTTGGTTTTTACTTGCTCGGTCACGGCGGGGGGAAGAATCAATAAATCGGCCACGACCATCACGGCTTTGGTTACCCCGTTGTCAAACACCACCGCCCGAACGTAAACAGAATCATGCACCGATTTGTACAAAGCCCCCCGACGCACTCCGTAACCCGCCGTAGGAGTCGGAGACTTGGGGGTGAAATTTACTTTGGCCCAACCGACTTGTAAGGATTTTCCTATTTCCGATTGCTGATTTGAGTCATTGCTAACCGTCAAGGGCAAATTATTGACTGCTGTTTTCCAATCTTGGTAGTACGCTGTTTGTTGGTAGGGCGTATCGTCGACGGGAGCGAGCATACACGCCAACAAGGCGACTATAAGCAGTAAAATAACGCCAAGTACTTTGAGAAGAATCTTTAAGAATCGCATACGAATGAAGAATTGCTTGTATAAAAAACTTCCCGAAAGTGCATTAACTTTCGGGAAGCCACTTTTAGCAAAGTTTTACTTTTTTTTCAATCTATCAAAAAGGCGACCATCGACTTGGGGCCGTGGGCACCTAAAACAAGGGATTGCTCAATGTCAGCAGTTTTGGAAGGCCCTGCAATGAAAGCCCCAAAACCGTATTCGACCGCGCCAATTTGGGCGTAAGCGTGGTGCATTTTGGGCAAGATTGCCGATTTTTTAATGACTAATGCCAGTGTTTCGGCAATAAAAGGCGTTACTCGTTGTCCCATCTCAGCCTCTGTAACCCATACGGCCGAATTTTCAGCCACAGCAAATTGTCCTTCTAAAATAGCCAATCCTACGTCGTCCAACGAATGGGGGTCAGACGTTAACCAACTTTGCTGAGCCATATCCGCAAGTGGAGCAAGGTTGGTAACCATACGCCGCCCTGCAAAGTGCGTTTGAACGTACTGCTGAATTTCTTCCCAATTGCGCACTTCCACCGCCGTACCCCCGATGGTCGTCAGCACCGAAGTAAACTGCGCGACCAAATCGCTGTAGGGGTTTCCAAAATCTTGTATCTCTGGTAGCGGTGTCAACGTGGGTTTGTTTTTGGCCACGGCCGCTAGTATTTTTTCACGACTCATATTATTTAGCCCCCTGCCCTCCAATGGGGGAATGATTGTTTATATTTTTTTTCATCAAACAAAAATCAGGCGATAATCAGACCGCAGAACTTACTTCCGATTCTTCTTATACCATTCGCCAAACGACTCTTTGGGTGGTTCGGGCATTTCGCGTTGTTTGTACCAAGGATTCAAGGAGTTATTGACTAAAAACGGCGTGTTTGACAACGTCAAACGGCCTATTTTTCCCGAAAAACGATACACCGATGGGCTCGACAATACCGCCGCCATGGCTTTCATACCTATCGTTTTGGCAGTAGGTGAATGTCCGCTTTTGGTAAGTACTTGTCGCCAGCTGTAAAGCTGTTCGTGGATGTTGATTTTGACGGGACAAACATTTGAGCAACTTCCACATAACGTACTCGCAAACGGCAAATCGGCGTTTTTGGTCATGTCCAAATTGGGCGCTAAAATCGACCCAATCGGTCCCGCTACGGCATTGTGGTAACTATGCCCACCGCTGCGACGATACACAGGACAGGTATTCATACAAGCCCCACAGCGAATACATTTGAGCGAGTTACGAAACTCCTCCCGTCCCAGCTGCCGAGAGCGGCCGTTGTCCACCAATATAATGTGCATTTGCTGCCCTTCGCGTGGTTTGGCAAAGTGGCTCGAATAGGTAGTGATGGGTTGCCCCGTGGCCGAACGCGCTAACAGGCGCAAGAAAACCCCCAAATGTTTGCGTTTAGGAACGATTTTTTCGATGCCCATGCACGCAATGTGGACGTCGGCCAAGTGCGTCCCCATGTCAGCGTTACCTTCGTTGGTACACACCACAAACTCGCCCGTTTCGGCAACAGCAAAGTTCACCCCCGTCAGTGCAACACGGCGCGTCAGAAACTTCTCCCGCAGGTGTTCTCGGGCAGCCAACGTCAACGTAGATGGGTCGGCGCAGCCTTCGGGCGTGCCCAAATGTTTGTGAAATAAGACGCCTATCTCCTCTTTTTTCCAGTGAATACAGGGCATTACGATGTGGCTTGGTGGCTCATCAGCCAATTGAACGATGCGTTCGCCCAAGTCGGTATCAATGACCTCCACGCCATTTTCGACCAAAAATGGATTCAAATGGCACTCCTCGGTCAACATCGACTTACTTTTCACGATTTGTTGGATGCCTTGCTCTTTCAGAATCGAAAGGACAATTTGGTTATGTTCGTGCGCATCGGCGGCCCAGTGAACGGTGATGCCGTTGGCCTTGGCATTTTTTTCAAACTCAATCAAGTACGTGTCTAAGTTAGACAGTACGTTATGTTTAATCTGCGACGCCATATTGCGTAAATCTTCCCATTCGGGAATGGCAAACGCCGCTCGGTCGCGTTTTTGGCGCACCCACCAGAGCGTTTCATCGTGCCAGGTAGTGCGGTCAAAGTCTTTATTAAATTTATCAGCAGCCTCAGAATGATTCATGGTTAATTCGCAGTTAAAATTTCGGCGATGTGCATTACTTTGATGGGCAGCTCGCGGCGGCGAATGATGCCTTCTAAGTGCATCAAACACGACATATCGCCCCCCGTCAGGACTTGGGTACCGTTCTTGATGTGGTCGTCAATGCGGTCAACTCCCATTCGTGCCGAAACAGCTTCTTCGGCCACGCAAAACGTTCCGCCAAATCCACAGCATTCGTCTTGACGTGTGAGTTGCACCAACTCGATTCCATCAACCATTCGCAAGAGTTTTTCGGGTTTTGAGAACGCAGGCGCTACCAGTTCCGACATCTGCGAAAGGTGCAAACCGCGCTGCCCGTGGCAGCTTTGGTGCAGCCCCACTCGATACGGAAAATGCGCCGATAGGTTTTCGACGTTGAGTACATCGGTCAAAAAC
>JALQYJ010000199.1 GCA_023254175.1 Runella sp.
ACATTCTTCATTCTTCATTATACATTCAACAATGGCACTCGACGAAAATATAAAACCTTCAGAAAGATTTCTTAAAAAGAAGGTTATTGAAAAATTTTATACATTTACTACTTCAATTATGCAAAATATTATTTGTTATTTTTTTCTGCTTAAAAGTAGGCTAATTTTGTAACTTAATCAAGTTTTAGCTTTATTTCATTAAAAAACAATTTTTCGTTTTTTAATGAAAAATTTCTTTTATAAAAAATTAGTTTTTATAATAATTATTTATTAACTATGACAGAAACTGATTTCGCTATAAAATACAATATGGAAACCGCACTGGCGAAAGGAATTCGTCACGTAGGTATAGGGAAGCATGGGAGTAAACCTATTTCTCTCGAACTGGTGGAAGAATGCTTGGCCGAACTAAAAAGTGGAACCACAAACGACTTGCAAAAAGGGGTATTCTTTGGGGCATTGATGATGAAAGGGCCTACGGATGCCGAACTTAAGCTGGAAGAATTTTTGGGGAAACATGCGTTTAATAATCCTGTTTTTTTTCTGAACAAGCTTTGCCCTGATTTGCCCCCACAGTTGTTCCCAATTGGTGTAAAATTGCTCAATGGGCATTCGTTGCAGTTGTCGGAAGCTCATCAGTTGGGAGATTTTCTGTTTACGACCAATGAATGTGAGACGTTCAAGGGAATGGCTGTGAGTATTCTTCGGGTACGGTACGAAACTAACGACGAATACAAAGGACTTTACCAAGCCGCCAAAAGCACATTTACGCCTGGGTTTCAGCGTCACGTCAAAACCAAATTTCCGATTGTCCAACTGGCGGAGCCTTTCGATGGCGTAGAACATTCGTACATGATTACGCCGCTGTTGGCTTACTTTTTTCAAGAAAGAAACTACAATGCCGTGACGGCGCTTGGACGTTCGTCGGGGCCTAAATATGGCCTTAATTCCCATGATTTATTTTTATATATGGGGAGTTGGTTGCTGGCCGATAACCACGAATTGCTTGAAATGAATCCTACCTTTGGCTGGGTGCTCGACCAAAAATTACTTTCTCCTGCCCTCGATGGCTGGGTAGAACGTCGACGTACTGCCTTGAAACGTCCATTTTTAGCGACCCTCGAAAAAGTGATGAACCCTTGTGGTGCTCGTATATTGGTGACGTCGGTGTTTCATATTACTTATCAAATGAAAATGGCGGAGTTGGCACTGATGGCAGGTTTTGATGGGGTGATGGTGCTTAAGCGAGGCTTAGAGGGCAGCTTGGCTCCTGCAACCTCCAAAGCCAACGGGCTGCTTTGTGCCGTACGTAATGCCAATGGTCATTTGTTTTTTACACATTTGGAGCATGATTTCCCGATGTTTTCGCAGTTTAAGACCGAAGACGACGACGTGGTAATGAATCCAACGGCGGAAATAAATGCCGTCCTAATTCGAAAGTATTTGCACAACGGTCGTACCGATTATCCCGATTTTGACAACCGCGTCAACTATGCTAAAATAATCTACATGAGAGGGTTGGATTGGATTGAGAATCAGATTGGTTATTAATCGAACAAGGAGCATTTTGCTTCACAGTTGATTTTTTTTGGGATACAATGGGTGAAGTCGAACGACTTCGCCTATTACTATGATGGCAGGGTTGTCCAATTTTTCGACAGTAGCTATTACAGTCTTAATGTATGCTCAAAGGTGAACATCGAAAAAAAAGAAATGAATTATGTAGCTTATACTAATTCAGAAATAGATAGTCGTATATTTGTATTATGAATTACGACACAAAGATAGAGGAAAGTGTAAATTACTTGTTAGAACAAGAGCGCAAGAGCACCTTGGCCTTGGTTAGAGACCGAGTACGTTTGATTCGTCTTTTAAAAAGTGGAGAAGCGAAAACACAATCCGCTGCTGGTCAAGTCATCGGTTTGTGTGAACGTCAGTCTCAACGCCTTTGGCGCATCTACCAGCAAGAAGGCCTTGCAGGTTTGCAAAAAAAGCCAGCATGGGGGTATTGGGGTAAATTAAGTAGTGTTCAAATTACCCAACTTCGTCAATTTTTACTAGACGACCAAGCCGAAACACTGGCCGATATACAAGCGTATTTAAAGGATAATTTGGGAGTAAGTTATACTATTGGCGGAGTGAGTGATTTGTGTAAACGCTTAAAAGTCAAACTAAAGACTGGCCGTCCAGTTAATGTTCGCCAGCAACCTGGAGCCATCGACGAATTTAAAAAAAATTCAAAGACCTAAGGCTTGGCTATGCTGATGAACTCATATTTTTCCACGATGAATTAAGAGCAGGTACTCCTACAGAGTTGAGTCGCAAATGGGTCCCAATAGGCCACAGACCTATTGCTCCTGTCAAAATAGGCTATGAAAACACGTATTTATATTTAACGATTTGCCCATTTACAGGAGAGGGGTTTGGTGCTTTTTTGCCTAAACTTAACAGTAAATGCTTTGGATGGTTTTTGGATAAAATTCAGCAAGAATTAATTCAAAAACACTTGTCACAAAAAGCACTTTTCATTGCCGATGGAGCAACTGCTCATAAAGAGCAATTGTTTGATAAACAAATGCTTGTCTTTGAAAAATTGCCTGCTGCTTGTCCAGAGCTAAATCCTGTGGAGCGTTTCTTTAAAGAAATACGTAAGAAGCTAAAAAACAAAGTTTTTGAAACCATAACAAGTGCTCAAGAATGTATCCAGAAAGTTATAAAAGAGCTTTGTCAAGAGGAGGGTAAAGTCATTTCAATCACCTGTTTCCCTTACTTAAAAAATACGACATAGTAAATATTAATTAGTATAACTTGTCTAATATTTCTGTCAATTTTACAGCTTTAATATGCTCATGAGCTTCAACCCAAAGGTCTTTTCTGGAGCATTCATCCACAATATTGATAATACGCACCCATTGTTGAGTAGGCTCAATGATGACTTCTGAAAGAAAATCCACAGCCCAACCTTCATTAATAAAATTAGGCGGTAATAAATCCCTGAATTCTCTGCGGATTCGGGCTTTTTGCGGCTTTTTATGCAAGCTTAACTGTGCTTGTCTGTACAAACGATGCCCTCGTTTTTTGCAAAAAACATGTCCCTGGTAGCGCAGATAGGCATAAATCATGGCAAATCCCCAAGCAATATGATCTTTTCTGACTGATTTGTACAAATCAACTAATGCCCTGTCAGAGGCTTCTTTGGCTTGGTATGGTTTATAGTGACGACGAGCATACACTGTTTGCCGTCGCCAAGATAAATACTTACAAAGCTTGCGTAGGCTTAGACCTTGATTCTTCACTTGAATTTGGCTCAAAAGTTGGTCTTTTTCTTCTGAGCTACAAGCTTTTTTGCAATCTCCAAGGCATCACTGATGACCCGCTTTTCCAACTCTAATTCTGTGTACATTTTTTTGAGCTGCTCATTTTCTTTTTCCAGCTCTCTCAGACGTTTTTTGTCCTCATTATTTTGAATACTGAAACTCTCCTTCCATTTATAAAAAGTCCCCGGACTGATTTGATGTTCCTGACAAATTGATTCTACTGTTTTGCTCTTTTGGGAATCCACAATCGCTCTGCGTTGTGTTTCGCTGAATCTTCGGACCGCCGATGCGGCTGCTTTTCATTGTTTTTTGTTTAGAAAGTTAAAACTGTTTTGATAACTTTCTACTACAAAAATGGTCACTCAAATACACAGGTATGACAGGGGAGGACAATACAACCCAATTGGCGTCTAGAATACCAATCTATAGTTGCAGCATAGGCTGCAATTTTTTCTAAGTGTTGTTTGCTGAACTCGTCTACTTCGTAGTATATTTCCGTCAGCATAGGGAAGAATTGGTTAGTTTTTGAATCTTTAGCAAATCCAAAATACTATTCTTGCACTCTCTATGCTAATTTTGCCCCTTAAAATCATGTATTTTGACCTAATCTCCTGAAAAGTTTCGTTATGTTTAGATTACTTTAATTTCAGGGCAACTGGGTCCCAGTTTATTATTTTTTTGGTGAAATAACTTTCATTGCAAGCCAAGGCGGGTACGGCTGCTCTAAAACCAAATTCGGCATCTTCAACGACGGGCTTACCTGTACGGATAGCGTCGAAGAAATTGGTAAAATGGTCTAAATGGTCGCTATAACCTGCAGGCGCTTTGAATACAATGTCCTCTTTGGTTTTTCTTTTCCGTTGTTCGGGCGTCCATTTGGCATCGTAGTCTTTCTGCATCTCATTTTGCATACTCTTTGAAAAGGTAAATAATGAGTCGTAGCCGCCAAAGCCTGGTGCTTCGGGCATAAGACTGTGCTTGACGGTGATATTATTGCCTTGCACCTGAATCACCCCCTCCGAACCTACAAGTTGAATCACTTCTTGACCACCCGTTCCACTGATAAAATTGACTTGAAGCGTTAATTGAAACGCAGGATGCTCAGGACTATCGGGGTACTGCATCACCCCCGACATGACATCGGGCATGTTGCGGCCATCTTTCCAATAACTAAATTGGCCTGTACTGTAGATACTTTCGGGGCCTTTAGAGTTAGTAATCAAGTGGGTACCGCTGAGTAAGTGAATAAATAAATCGCCAGCAACCCCCGTTCCTACTTCTTTAAATGCCCGCCACCAGAAGAATTTTTTAGCATCAAACGGCATTTTTTTGCCCGTAATAGAAATGAATTTCTCCCAATCGGTAGTACTTGCGTCGGCGTCTTTGGGGATGGTATATTCCCACGAACCAATCGAACTTTGGCGGTCGTAAACAGCATTCACCATATTCAGTTTTCCGATGTCACCAGCAGCCAACAATTCTTTCGCTTTGGCGTAGCCAATACTACTTACTCGTTGACTGCCAATTTGCACTACCTTCCCTGATTTTTTGGCAGCAGTCATAACTGGATACCCTTCGTTGATTTTATAAATCATGGGTTTTTCGCAATACACATGTTTTCCAGCTGCTAACGCATCCAGCGTCATGCGTGCGTGCCACACGTCGGTGGTACAAATCAAGATGGCGTCAATCTCTTTTTTATTGAGTAACTCCCTGTAGTCGCGGGTAGTAAAAATTTCATTACCAAATTCCTCTTTGGCATTGTCGAGTCGGCCAGGGTAGAGGTCGCAAATGCCTGCGAGTTCAACGCCAGGTACTTTTAGGGCAGTTCTTAGGTCAAAATGGCCTTGTACACCGTACCCAATGACCCCAATCCGAATTTTATCATTGGGCGAAATAGCTTTGCCGTAGTGCAATATACGTTCTTCTGCTTTCTCTTGTGCTGCCAAAGAGGTAAAAGGTGAAGCGGAGGCGATGAGGCTTGTGGCTCCGATTTGCTGTAAAAATTTTCTTCTTGAATTTTGCATGGTACTAAAGGTGAAGGAATGATGGTTATTTTATTGAATAACTCACAAAAGCTACTTTTCTACTGTCTGGGCTCCACGACGGAACATTAATGGTGCCTTGTCCACCATAAAACACGGGAGTAATGTCCTTGATTTGTTTGGTGACTAGGTTCATTAATCTCAATTTTACATTTTTGCCAAACAAATGAGCTTGTTTTTCGTCGGAGGTATAGGCGATGTACACAATCCATTGATTATCAGGTGAAGGGTGGGCAAACCAGTTCGAGTTTTCGTCGAAGGTCAATTGTTCTGGTTCCGAGCCATCAGCTTTCATTCGCCAAATTTGCATGTGGCCCGTTCGGTAAGAATTAAAATAAATGTACTTCCCATCGGACGAATAATCAGGGCCGTCGTCTAGCCCTTCGCTTGTTGTAAGTCGTTTTTCGGCTCCCCCTTCTATTCCAATGGTATATACATCATAGTTGCCGTTTCGCTCGGCGCAGTAGGCTAATGTTCTCCCATCGGGTGTCCAGCCGTGCCAAAATGACATCACCTCAGAGGTAATTCTTCGTGGAGTTCCTCCCGTAATTGGTAAAACGTAAATAGCTGATTTGTAAGGCTTGGTAGATGGGTCTTTCTTGTCATTATGGCTGATAGCTAGCCATTTTTTATCGGGCGAAATGCCGTGGTCGTTGTTGCAGGCTGTGGCAAAACCCGTTGGAAGTTCTTGAATTTTTTTTGAACTTATCTGTAACGTATAAAGTTTGCCATAGCTATTCATAATTAGGTAATTATCGGGGTGCCAATTGGGTGCTTCAAAATGGGCTTTAAGACTAGCAATGGTGTCAATTTTGCCACTTACAACGTCAACGGTTTGAATGAAACTTATGGTGTCTTTTGGCGATTGAGCAAATGTCGGCAAGGATGTCAGTAAATAAATTACAAAGTATGCAATCATTGACTCTCCAGAGCAAAGGTAGTTTGAGTAGGACTTCGGTTTCATAAAGGTATTTCGGGGGTAGTAAATTGATTGATGAAGCAAAGGTAAATGGTTTTTATTATTAAACGTAATTGTCGGGCAATCATAGTAAAAACCCTCGAGGCACTATTTCCTTCTATAAACAATCTGCGTAATAATAAATGTGCCTCACGGGCATTGCCGTTTATTATGGTATCAACAAGAGCAAAAATGTTTATTTCACGA
>JALQYJ010000043.1 GCA_023254175.1 Runella sp.
GGCACACGAATGGCTTTCTGGTCCCAATCGGCTTCAAATGTAGCCCCGAAAGCCACCATTTGTTGGAGCGTCATCTCAATATAAGGGCGTGAGCCTATCTCGCCAGTAAGCTCTAAAATGATACCTTCGGGAAGGGTTGGGCCTACCATGAGCAAGGCAGAAATATATTGGCTGCTTACATCGCCTCGTATTTTGACCCGATTTTGACCCGAGTAATCAAAGCCATTCAATTGGGTGGGAGGATACCCCTCTTTTCCCAAGTATGTGATATTCGCACCGAGGGTGCGTAGGGCATCAACCAAAATCCCGATAGGGCGCTCACACATGCGTGGCGTTCCTGTCATGGTTTTTTGTTGGCCTGTCACCGCAAAATAAGCAGTAAGAAAACGCATGGTAGTACCAGCGTCGAGTACATCCGCAACCGAATCCGAAGATTGCAATAGCCGCAGCATCGTTTGAGTGTCACGTGCGGCTGATACATTAGAAAGTTGTCCTTTAAAATGGGTCAATGCGTTGATAATCAGTGCACGATTGCTTTCGCTTTTTGAGGCGGCCAACTGGATTTGGGCTTGAATAGGGGCTTTAGGTGGGTAAACAGTAACTGCTTGCATTGAGAGTCAATAATCTGATAATTTTACAAAGTTAAGGGCATTTTTTTGCTTTTCAACCTAAAAAAGTACAATTTGCGACTTGAAATCGCACAACTGTGAAGTCTGATATTTCGGTTATTATCCTTACTCACAACGAAGAAAAGCACATCGAACGGTGTATCCGTAGCTTATTAGCATTTACGGACAATATCTTTATTGTTGATTCAGGCTCTACCGACCGCACGGTGGCTATTGCGGAAGCATTGGGGGCAAAAGCCGTTTATAATCCGTGGATTACCTACGCTACTCAGTTTAATTTTGGGATTGAAAACATACCTTTCAACAGCAAGTGGCTCATGCGCATGGATGCTGATGAGTATGTAATGCCAGAGCTAGCCAACGAAATCAATCAATCTCTTGCTGATCTTCCGCCTGTAGTTACGGGAGTATATGTCAAGCGTCGTGTAAAATTCATGAACCAATGGATTCGGCACGGAGGGTATTATCCGATTTGGTTGTTGCGCTTGTGGCATCGCGACAAAGGGATTTGCGAAGAGTTGTGGATGGATGAGCACATTAAACTTTCGGAAGGAACAACTGTCCAATTCAAAAATGACATCGTCGATCATAATTTGAATAACCTTACATGGTGGACGCAGAAGCATAATAATTATGCCATTCGAGAAGTGATTGATTTATTGGACATAAAGTATAATTTTGCAGAAGCAGAGCGCGTTATTCCCAAACTTTTTGGTACTCAAGAGCAACGTAAACGCTACCTCAAGCAAAAGTATGCTTCTTTACCCCTGTTTACTCGCCCATTTGCTTATTTTTTATACCGTTATTTTATAAAGTTTGGTTTTTTAGATGGTAAAAAAGGGCTAGTATGGCACTTTTTACAAGGAATGTGGTATCGGTTTTTAGTAGATGCCAAACTGTTCGAAGTAGAGTTTCGAGTTGGAAAAGATAAACAAGCTATCATTGAATTTTTCCGAAATGAATACGGAAAAGACTTATCATCGGTTCAAAACCGACCTGTCTCGATACGACAATAGTTGGTACAAGCATCCGCCGTTTTGGAAAAATGTGCTTTGGTTTTTAGTAAATGCACTTTTTTTTAATTCTTACTTTCCATTACCTGCCTCCATTAAGTGTTTTATTTTAAGAAGGTTTGGAACGAGAGTAGGGCAAAGTGTCATGATAAAGCCTAAAGTAAACATTAAATATCCCTGGTTGCTTACGATTGGGGATTACGTTTGGATAGGAGAAAAAGTATGGATTGATAGCTTGACAGATATTGTGATTGGGAATAATGTGTGCCTTTCGCAAGGAGCAATGTTGCTGACAGGAAACCACGACTATACCCGAAGTACCTTTGATTTGAAGGTGGGTAGAATTGTTCTCGAAGAAGGAGTATGGATAGGGGCTAAAGCCGTCGTTTGTCCAGGGGTTACTTGCCATTCGCACGCAGTATTGGCCGTCAACTCGGTAGCAGTAAGCGACTTGGAACCGTATGGTATTTATCAAGGCAATCCTGCTCAGTGGGTGCGCGAGCGTAAAATAACGGAGTAGTACCAATACCTTGGAATATTCTCATCACAAACTCTGAAGGCTTTGAAAGTAAGTATTATCACAGTAGTTTTTAACGGAGAACAGACGCTGCGGAGTTGCATAGAATCAGTCTTGAATCAGTCGTATCACGATATCGAATATATCGTAATTGATGGAAAGTCAACGGATAGTACTCCTGATATAGTGGCGAGTTACGGCACAAAAGTTGCTGTATTTATTTCGGAAAAAGATAGTGGGATTTATGATGCAATGAACAAAGGCATCGCTCAAGCAACAGGAGATATTATCGGCATCTTGAATGCCGACGATTTTTATGCCGATAGTACCGTCATAAAAAAAATAGTGGCGAAGCTGAAGGAAACACGAGCCGATGGCATCTATGGTGATTTAGTTTACGTAGATGCAGACGATACATCGCTCATAAAACGTTATTGGCGGTCAGGAGAGTTTGAAAGAAAAAAATTTCTTTTTGGCTGGATGCCTCCTCACCCAACGTTTTTTGTTAAAAAAGCGTCTTATGAGCAGTTTGGGACGTATCGACTTGATTTGGGAAGTGCTGCAGATTACGAATTAATGCTACGTTTCCTATATAAGCATCGTCTGAAGGTAGCCTACCTTCCACAGATTGTGACTCAAATGAGAGCAGGAGGGGTAAGTAACAAAACAGTAGGAAATAGACTGAAGGCTAATCAGAGTGACCGAGAAGCTTGGCGTCTAAATGGATTGAGGCCTTATTGGTTTACGTTATGGCTTAAACCCCTCAGAAAAGTTTTACAATTTGTTTACAAACCAGAACGACCGAATAATAATTAGAATCGTATTTTCGGGGACGTTTTTTGTGAGATAAGCTAATTTTTATAATTTTTGTCTTTCGTTGTGAGGAGCAAAAAGGCAGAAACGGAATTATATGAATGCAGATATACTAATAGACGTACTCAGAAGCCAATACCAAAATATACTTCAACACGAAGTATATCAGTGCCTTATTTCTTTTTTGCTTGCATGTGCAGTAGCAATTACGTCTATCCCTGTCATTATCAACATAAGTGGTTTGTTAGAGCTTAAAAAGAAACCTAACTTCCGTAGCTCGCACCAACAAGAAACCCCTGAGTTTGGGGGGATTGCCATTTATGCGTCACTCTTGATTGCTCACTTCCTGTGGCCTCATACCAACGAACAAACAGATGCTTACTTAACAAGTTTATCAGTTGTTGGGCTAACAATCTTGTTTTTCCTAGGTTTAAAAGACGATATTTTAGTACTCGACCCTAACAAAAAACTTTTATTGCAAGTAGTCGCTGTTTCGACATTAATATTGTTAGGAGGGCTCAAAGTCGATCATTTCTTTGGAATTTTTGGCTGGACTTACATTCCTGATATTATCAGTATTCCATTTACTATTTTTATTTTCATCGCCATTATCAATTCCGTAAACCTGATTGACGGAGTCGATGGCTTGGCGGGAGGCATTGCTTTTATTGCTAGCTTAAGCTTTGGAACTTGGTTTTTATTAAACCATCATTTCTCTATGGCTTGCATGGCGTTTTCACTTTCAGGAGCACTTTTGGGCTTTTTGCGGTTTAATTTTTCAAAAACCAGCAAAATCTTCATGGGAGATACTGGTTCTTTGATTGTAGGGTTTTTATTGGCGTTTTTTGCCGTGAAGTTTATTCGCCTTAATATTACCTATCAACATGATTCTACTGCGTTCTTCAATGCGCCTATTCTCGCAGTGGTTCTTTTAATTGTTCCCATTTTCGATACATTGCGCGTATTTTTGGTACGTATTCTTAATCGACGCTCTCCGTTTAAGGCCGACCGCAATCACATGCACCATGTACTTTTAGATAATGGATTTACCCATATCCAAACTTCGCTTACGTTTTGGGTTATGACCATTGTCAATGTGATTGGTTATTTCCTCACGTTTGAATACATCACCAATACCGAAGCGTTTTTTATTTTGGTGGGTTTATTTTGTATTTATCTTAGTGCAGGCTACTTCCTTAAAATTCGGGCGATGAAGCGCAAGAAACAAATGACATGGACGGATGTCTTCAAAGCCCCCGATACGCCACGTGGACGTAACTCATGGGCACGCCGTGTGATTCGTGGGTTGTAAATCTATTTTACCGAAACTCCTCCCGAAACAATCATCTTCATGACATCGGTACTCGATACATTGTCGAGAATTTTGATATTGGATTTTGCCACAATAAACAATTCTCCTGAAAACGCGTAAGAGTGTGGACAATAAACGGCTACATACGCACTGAGTTCGAAGCTAGAAAGATCGTTTTGCGTTATAAAACCCAGCTTCTTTAGGTCAGACTGAGGGTTGATTGTAATCAATACAGGTTGATTAAATTTACGCTTATCACCCACAAAAGCCGAAATAAGGTCTTTGATAGAGTAATATATCAAACTGACCAACGGCATTTTCTTCAAAATACTTTCGCTAAAACTAAATACCGATTGGGGCACGAAGCGGGAAAAAATAAATCCTAAAAATACAATGCTTGAGACGATAATCGACAGCCCCAGCCCTGGCAAGTAGAGTGGATGTTTGGCATCAGTATGAATGTAGATGGGTAAAATACTATCTAAGTATGAAATCCCTTCTTTGATAATTAGGAACGTAAAATAAGTGGGAGCAACAAGAACAAGCCCTCGTACAAAGTAGGCGAAAATCCGTTTTATGAATCGATTTTGCAGCATTTTGAAATAAATAGCTACTTAGAGAGAATAGTAACCTCAAAGGCTAACCGCTATGAAATGTGATAAATTAGTAACTGCTATTTTTCGGAGTAAGTTCCTTTTTGGCATATACCGATAAGATTCCTGAAATTTTTTACTTATTTTAAATTCATTCGGCTCACTTTTTGCAGGTTGTTAACTTTATCCCTTTAAAAGCACTTTTGTAAGTGTACTTAGTTGTTGGCTGTACTGACATCTAAGCCATTCAGCTCTGTGCCACGTACATCCACTATCCAGCAAGATGGTGATTGGGGAGTATCACTTTGAAAAAACGAAAGGTATTTTTGAAATTAGTACTGAGAAGAAGTTTGGTTTTGAACGTCCGAGTGTTGTTTCAAAATTAAATCAAAATAGGCATTCAAACGAATGGCGTTGCTGAATCTCAGCAACGCCCCCTTTTTAAGCTTTTTTAGGCTGCAACTTTTTGTATGTGTATACGGCTGCGCCCACTGCTAAAACAACTGACAAGAGTTTGATGGCTTTTTTCATGGCTTCACGGACGATTTGGAAATTAACAAAATAATTCATTTAGCTCAATTAACGGACTTTTTTCCTTGCTATTGTGATGGATGAAAAATTACTTTTTGACCATTCTGTTACAATGGACTTTTTGTCTGTTTTTATTTTATACGAGAAAAAGTACAAAAAGGTTTAAAAAAAATCACAAAAATTTTACAATAACAAAAGTGCCAATTTTTTACGCAAAATTATAGCGTAGAAATACGCATTTTGGTGCCGAAAAATAACTTTCAGAGCCGTTTTTGCAATTCCGAAAGGTGCTCATCTGTAAAGTCAAGGTGTGTAACAAAGCGAACCAAGTGTTTGCCGAACGTTACCGCTCTAATGCCTCGGGAAGCGAGTTGGGCGACGTAGTCGGTGGCAAGAATGCTTTCTGACAAGCGGAATATGACAATATTTGTATCAATTGCATAAATTTCTTCTACTTCAGGGCGACCTTTGAGTAGCTCGCCGATGGCACGAGCACGGGTGTGGTCTTGGCGAAGGCGCTCCACGTGGTGGTCGAGGGCATAAATTCCTGCGGCAGCAAGATAACCTGCCTGACGCCAGCCACCTCCCATGGCCTTGCGAGCCCGACGGGCTTGTTTAATGAACTCTTTACTACCCAATAACAACGAGCCTATGGGGCAACCAAGCCCTTTGGATAAACAAATACTAATGCTGTCGAAAACTTGCCCGTATTGGAACGGTGTTTCGTCTGTTTCTACAAGGGCATTGAATAGCCGCGCCCCGTCTAGGTGGAGTGCTAAACCGTGTTGGGTACAAACTGCCCGAATGGCTTCTATTTCGGAGAACTGATAGTAACACCCTCCGCCCTTGTTCATGGTGTTTTCGAGCGAAACCAGTTGCGATACAGCCGCGTGTACGTCTTCGGGGTTGTTGATGGCATCGTGCACTTGTTGGGCATTGATTCGGCCTTTGTCACCGTCTAATAGTTTGACCGAACTAAGCGAATTAAGGGCAATCCCTCCGCCTTCGTACAAATAAATATGAGAAAGCTTATCACAAATCACTTCAGTGCCTGGGCGTGTATGTACGCGAATGGCTAATTGATTGGTTTGGGTTCCTGAGCTACAAAAAAGTGCTGCTTCCATGCCAAACAATGCCGCTGCTTTTGTTTCCAACGCATTGACGGTAGGGTCGTCGCCGAAGACATCGTCGCCGACTTCGGCAGCAAACATGGCTTCGAGCATTTCTTTGGTGGGTTTGGTAACGGTATCGGAACGAAGGTCAATGGTAAGCATGATGAAATCAGTTTGTTGGTGTTAAAAATTTAAATCCGTTTAGGTTTCTAATAATTGTAAATAGGAAAAATATCCCTACTACTAGGAATACTACCCAGCGGCGGCGAAGATAATGAAAGAGACGGACATCGTCGAAAAGTTCGGCGTACAAAACCGCTGCTAGGAGAGAAACTACCCCAAAAACCAGAAGATTATTGTGAAGTGCGGTACGTACTTGTCCGTGTAAAAGAGCGTAAAAAGCCCGTTGCCCGCCGTAGCTTACCGCATAAAAATCACCAACGCTCCTAACAACGTCAACCCCAAAATTACCCGACGATAATTGTTGTCTTGGATGATAGAGACGATTCGGATACCAACAAAAAAGCCCAACACCAACGCGGGAAGTAACATCAAATTGAGCTGAACGGTGTCAAACGTAACGTTGTTCCATACCAAAACCTGAAACGGAAGTTTGAAAAAATTAATTACTAAAAATAACCAAGCTGCTGTACCAATCAAATCGTTTTTTGAAAGACGAAGGGCGAGAAAATAAATCGTTGAGAGTGGCCCCGCTAGATTGCCCAGCATGGTGGTAAAACCCGTAGCAATGCCCATAATGGAAGCAAAAAGTTTGCTGCTAGGAATAGGGGTCGATTGGCGGTATTCGAGCCAGCCCATGACGCCAACTATCAACAGGATGATGGCGGCCATGATTTTCTTAAAAATGGCTTCTTCGAGGATATTTCCTACATAAACACCTACCAAAACTCCCAGTACAATCCAAGGCAAAAGACGCCAAAAATGCGTCCATTGGGCGTGGCGGTTATAGTACAAAACAGCCAAAATATCTGCAACGCAGAGCATTGGCAAGACCACGCCCGTAGAAGCTTTGCCCCCAAATACCAAGGCCATGATGGTTACGTTGAGCATTTCGATGCCTTTGAGGCCTGCTTTGGCCAAACCAATGATAAAGGCTCCCAAATACACCAACGCCCAAAGTTGCCACGTAAAAGTCGAAGAGATGTCCATTGTCTATCAAACTACGCGTTGAACCGAATTTGCCCAAGCCCTTTTTGCCAATGAAATCATCACGACCGACAAGAAACAAATTCCTGCAATAAAAACAAAAATGGTGGAGGTAGTACCCGTTTTATCAATAATATATCCAAACAAAGGCTCCCCAAGGGCGGCAAAAACGTAAGCACACATGTTCATCAAACCCACGCCCGTACCCGTGTAAGTTTGTCCCAACATCTCAGGGCTGAGTGCCCAAAAACAGGATTGAGGACCATAAACAAAAAAGCCCACCGAAAGCATCAAAAAACCGCCTAGCACCAAACTAGCCGTTGGGGTAATAAAAACGAGCAATGAAATAACCGCACTGACGGCCATTCCAAAACGAATGGCGTGGATGCGATTTCCTTTGAAAAAGGTATCTGACAATAATCCAAAAGAAAGCGCGCCCAAAGCCATACCGATAGGCAACAAAAACGTTACCCAAAGGTTGCTAGGGTTTTCTTTCCACGTTTTACCTAAATAATGAACGGGGACCCAAAAAATAAGCCCATAACGTGCCATGCTTTCAAAGCCGAGTGCCAAAGCCGTAAACACAAAATGGCGATGCGATAGCACAGTGCGGTAGCGACTCCACCAACCTTCTTGTACTACGTTTTGGGAGGTATGTTCTTTGGCTAGTGTAAAACCTGCTTGTGAAGGGGTGTCTTTGGCAAAAATCAAAAAAATGGTGGCGGCTACCAGTAATAACAGCACTGGAAGTCGGAAAAGCATCCTCCACTCCATGCCTTGCTGGAGCAAAACAATGGAAAGTAGGTAAGTAACAGCCGACGAAAAACCTGCGGCCATCGTATAAAATCCAAAAGCCTTCCCTAGCTCGGCTTTGCTCCACCAATTGCTGATGAGCTTGCTTCCAGGTGCCCAGGCCATTGACTGAAAATAGCCATTGAAAGCCCACAAAATCAAGATAAGGGTGATGGAGTTGCTGTAACTAATGGCGATGTTGGTAAGTACCGACAAATACGCTCCCGTTGTAATCATAAACCGCGCACTGACGCGGTCGGCGAGATTGCCGTTGATAAATTGCCCAATGGCATAGCCCAACAGCATGGCAAAGCTAATCCAACCAATGAATGAATAAGGAACGTTGAGGGCAGAGGCCATGCCTTTGGCAGCCCACCCGAAGTTGTGCCGACCTGTATAAAAAAACAAGTAACACAGCATCGTGACTAACAACATTTTCCACTGCTGACTACGGAAAGATGAATTCATGTAAGTTAAAGGTGGTTTATGCGAATTCCTACGCGTAGGGGTTTGTGTTTGAGGGCGTATTGGAAGGCTTGTTCGGCCTCAGAAAGAGAAAACTCTTTGGCGACAATTTGTTCAAAAGGAAACGATTGATGATGCTTAGAAATAAAGGCCACGGCATTGGCAAAGTCGTCGTAATTGTAGTTATGTAATCCGCGAATCGTAATCAAGCGACGAATGATTTGCTCGGCGTCAATTTCGATTTTACGGTTTTTAAAGACCGCCCCAACCCACACCGCGACGCCTCCTATGCCGAGCGCTTCGATACCCGCTTCCATGGCAGTGGACGCCCCACTCATGTCAAAGACGATGTCGACGGGGGTATCAATAGGCTGTTGTTGAAGCAAGTACGTTTGATTCGCACCAAAAGAAATTGCCTGTTGCAAACGGAGTTTGTCAATGTCGGCGGCGATGATTTTGGCAGCACCAGCCACTCGGCACATCGCCGCACATACGACTCCCAACAGACCCATGCCCGTGATGAGTACCGTTTTGTGGGTGACTTCGCCTGCGAGGCGTAAAGCCCCTGCGACGGTAGCCACGGCACAATTGATGGTTGCGGCCACGGGAAGGGGTACTTCCTCAGGAAGTTTGAGCACCGCCGTGTTGGGTTTTAGAATGGTATATTCGGCCAGTCCACCGTGAAAACAGTCGTCGTCGGTAACGAGGGCGTGGCCGTATTTGAAGACATTTTCGGATTTTTGGGGCATTCCGCGTTGTGCCATATCGGATAATTCATTGGCCGAAAAAATACTCCACGTAACGACGTCACCCTGATGAAGTGGCGCTCCTGAGTAATCTTTCCCCGAATGAGCATCGCTTATTTTGATTACTTTTCCGACAATCTCGTGGCCCAAAACCGTTGGCGTTTTTTCTTTTCGTAGCCCGCAAAATGTGTGTAAATCGCTACCGCAAATGGTGGTATAGTGATTTTGAACTAAAATTTCACCTGGGCGTAATTCAGGCAACTTTTTGTTCAGCAATTTCATTTCCTGCCCTGATGCCGTAAACACTACTATATTTCCCGAATCCATTGTTTGCAATTCCTTTTTACGAATAAAAGTGAAATGACAAAGGTGGTGGTTTTTGTTTATAATTACTGAACTTATGTTTATAAAATAATCATAGCCCTTCCAAGTTTCCAAAACTTGGAAGGGCTATGATTACGTACTAAAAAATTACAGATTTAAGCTCCAACCTTCGCGGTAGTCACGTTTTACAAATTGGTTGGCCAAGTCATAATTCGTAATTTTCATGTTGGGGGCGTCGTAGTACAACTTTTTACGGCCATTGTATTTGTCAACGGTACGTTTGGCCGACGGGTTGTCACGCAACATCCAACTGCGGATGGCCAAGTTCCCAATCAAAATACTTTCGGTAAAAGGCGCAGCATATTCAAACGGCGAACTGGTTACGCCTTTGCCGTAGCCCGCAATGCACGCATTCACCCACTGCAAATAGTGGTCTTCGTTGGGAACACGCGGTATGGTTTCGGGAATATTGAGGGTTTCGTTGGCTTTCAAGGGCAACAAACGAGGCTTAGCGCCGTAGCAGTCGGCCATGAGTTTACCTTTGGTTCCGATAAACAATACCCCTCCGTCGGAGTTTCCGAAGCTTTCACCTGGCAATAACTCTTCGGGTAATTCGGGTAAAATACCGCCGTCGTACCAACTTACTTTGATGTTGCCTTTGCCGTCTTTACGCGGATAATCTAAGTGGATGGAGGTTGAAAAGGGCGTCCAGTCGGGATTATCGTCTTGCGGGCGGAGGGTAAACGTCCACGTACCTGCTACGCTACATTCCACCGAAGTGGGATAGTCGATGGGCAAAATACGATACACCGGATCCATGATGTGGCAAGCCATGTCGCCGAGTGCTCCCGTACCATAGGGCCACCAACCGCGCCAATTCCAAGGTAAGTAAGCTTCATTGTAAGGCACTTTTTTGGCGGGGCCGAGCCACAAATCATAATCCAATTCTTTGGGGATTTCGTAGGTTTTGTCAGTCGGGATGGCTTGCGGCCATACGGGGCGGTTGGTCCATGTCAATACTTTATGCACATCGCCGATGATACCTGAGTCATAGATTTCTTTCATGCGGCGAACGCCATTGCCCGAACCGCCTTGGTTTCCCATTTGGGTGACCACCTTGTATTTTTTGGCAGCCATCCCCAAAATACGCGCTTCGTAAATGTCGTGCGTGAGTGGTTTTTGGGTGTAAACGTGTTTGCCCAATTGCATGGCAGCCAGCGTTGCCACGGCGTGGGTGTTGTCAGGGGTAGAAATGGAGCAAGCGTCGATGTTTTTATGTTCTTTCGCAAGCATCTCTCTGAAGTCTTTGTAGTACGTGGCTTTAGAGAAACGCGTTCGGGATTCAACGGCTTGGCGGTCGTCCACGTCGCAGAGGGCAACAATGTTCACATTTGGGCTGGCAGCAAAGGAAGCTAAATCGCTTTTTCCTTTCCCGCCGACGCCGATTCCCGCAATGTTGAGTTTATCGCTTGGCGCGACGAAACCTTTGCCTAAGACGTGACGAGGAACAATGAAAAAAGAAGTAGCTGCCACCGACGATGCTTTCAAAAAACCGCGACGACTGTTGACGTGTGGGGTGATTTTTTTTTCTTCCATGAGAATACTGGTTTTTGGGGGTTTAAGAAATTTTCTATACTACTGATTTTTAGTACAATAGTACCTTCTTTCTCTCAGGTTTCTCTCACGGATTTACCGTTTCTTCACCACAACATCATCCACGTAGAAAATCGCTGGCGCAACGGGCGCGTCGGCACCTACCAAAGGCGGGTGTGGGTCTTCGTTGGGGGTTTTTCGGTTAGGTAAATTACGGTACGGACCCGTGCGTAGCGATAGGCGTTCTACTGATTTTACCGCTTCTGCCAATGCCGCTTTTTCTATCACTTTCTTGCCGTTGATGACCAAGTCGAAAGAGCCGCCCGTGAGTTGGGCATTGACCGAGAACGTTAACGTGTACCATTGCGAAGCGTCGTACGTTTGGACAATCTTTTCAGTGCCGCCATCGGTCACAACGATGTTGCCTTTGTCGTCGAAACGTACCCGAACAGGGCGGTTGCCGTAGCGGTCGGTGAGGTCAATTTCTAGCAAACCCGTTTTGTTTTGGGCGGGTGATACCGTCAGCGAACATTCGATTTGGGAGCTTTCTTCAAACACCCGAATGGCCCGTGCGTAATCGTAGGGGTCTTTATCGGCCAATTCGAGGCATTTTCCTTGTCTTTGGGGTGTCGCTACAACCGTGATGGGCGCCCATTGCGGAGCATAAATGTTCCAATCGGGTACTGAGCCGTTGTTTTGAAGGGCGTTGAAGTCGTCGCTGACATTGCCTTTGACTTCGTATCGCACGGGCGTAGGAATGCGGCTAATCCAAATATCTTCTTTGTTCATGCTGTACGACAGCCACATATCGTTGCCAGGTGGATTGCCGTTTCCTTCCTCCATACCCCGCATATAACAAGGGCCAAAATCTTTCCAACGGCCAAAAAATCGACGCGGCGGAACTTCACCTTGGACCAAAAGCATGTTGTCGAAAATAGCTCCGTCGTCGCCCGTGATGATGACCAGCGGAAAGCGATGTTCGTCCATTTCAATGGGGTTGTAACAAATGGCATAGCGCCCGTCGTCGGTGCGTTGCCCCCATTGTTTGCCCCCAGCCATGGTCAGTGTAGGCACTTTGACAGGTGTAGAAAAAGTCGTCCCTTCGTCGTCAGACAAAGCCGCTTTTGAGCGTTTCCAAAGGGCGACCACCTTGCCATCTTTACGGTGATAATACGAAAGTGCCTGAATATCAAGCGATTTGTCGAGGTTGTTTTTGTAAAAACCGTCTAAGCCGTTGTCTTCTTCTCGCCACTGGAGTGTCATGAGTTTGTCGCCCAAAAGCGCATTGCAAGCCTCCACAAACCCTTGGTCGGTTGATTTTTGGTAAAAGGGATAACTGGTATTTTTCTCGGTCCACTGAACCCCATCCACGGTTTTATGGCTACTGTACCGAATAAAATAAATGGGGCCATACGTACCGTCTTTATAGGCTTCTCGCACCACTCGCCCGATTCCCCCTTCCCGAAACGGTTCTTCGGCGTGGGCATAAAAAGCCAGCACCAACAAACGGCCGTTGGGTGCGGTGTAGAAGCCCATGCGCTGGTGCATCATGTAACCGCTGGAGCCTTTGGGAATTTTGACACCTTTGGGAGCGACGTACGGTGGGAATACCACGGTAGGTTTGTTCCAGGTTCGACCGTCTTTGGAAGTAACGATCAAGGTTTGCCCCGGGGCGATGTGCTCATCGACGGGGTTGCTGAGGTATTGTTGGTAAAAGGTGTTGTTCCAATAACAAAGGGTAGAAGCGTGGTTGTACGTCCAGCCAAAACCATCGGACAATTCAGGATGCGTACGGTTGACCCGCAGCGTTTGCCGACTTTCCACGCCAATGGCATAGCGCAGCCGCCCTTCGTGGACTTGCGGGTCGGCACTGATGCCACCTACGTAGCGCACAGGTTCGTGGATGCTGCCCGTTTGGGCAAAGCTTGTAGATAAACCAATTCCCAGTACAAGGCTACCCCAACCTAGTTTTTTCATATCTCTCAATGTTCTTTTTTAGAGTACGCTGAATGGGGAAATTTGGACTAAGAAAGGTGAGAGATTTTCGGGTAAAAAAGTATGGTGCGGCCCATTAGTTAACTTAGATAAGGGTCTAATACGATGACTGCTGATTGGTTTGTTTTTCCTTTTTTTCTTTATTATATTTGTTTTGAAAGTAGGGTACTTCTACACACCGTTGTTTAGTATTCAAGTAGTGGATTTCTACCTTTGTTTGAGAAAAATTAAACCAATTAAATTTTTGTTAACCTATTAATTTGGAGAGAAGTATGAAAATAATCAATCATGAATATAGAGAGAAAACGTACAACCTTGCAGAGGTTTGTGCTTTCAAAAAAACTAAAGAACTTTTTGGGGGTTTGTCTAATATGGCATCAGGCTTTCCTCTTGTTGTCAACGGAGTAAATATTTTGACTTCGGAGGCGTTATATCAGGCTTGTAGGTTCCCACATTTGCCTGATGTTCAAAGAACGATTATTGCACAAAAAAGTCCAATGTCTGCAAAAATGAAAAGTAAGCCTTATCGAGCAGACTCACGTGCCGACTTTGAGTACAAAAAAGTTGTCATTATGCGTTGGTGTCTAAGAGTAAAGTTAGCACAAAATTTTATTCGATTTTCTCAACTTTTAGAAAGCACCGAAAACAAGGAGATTGTGGAAAACTCTCATAAAGATCGTTTCTGGGGGGCTGTTCCTACAAAAGAGGACAAAAATTTATTAGTAGGAGCAAATGTTTTGGGAGGTTTATTGAAACAACTACGTAGAGAGTATTACGAAAACAGATTAACCAACCTATCAAGTTTGTTATATGTTGAACCACCAACAATTAATGGCTTTTTATTGTTTGACGAGCCTATAAGAGCAGTAGATGAACGAGAAAATTTTGTTCGTCTATCGATGCAATAATACAATATTATACTAATTCAGAACAAATATGTCGTAGTTTTAACCTTATAATGTTTTGAATTTCAGTCTTTTCTGAGGTTAAAAATTGCAGCTTTAACCTCAGAATTAGTTTTGTTTGGGTGGGTTTTGACCGTTAAATAAATTGTTTAAATAAATTTTGGTCTAAACTAACTTATTGAAGTAACTTGCCTTATGTCCAAACTTGGTAGCTGTTTAGGTATTCATCTTATTTGAAAAGATGCGTGGACTTAGCAAAGTAATACTCATGCACTACGATATTTCAAGTTTGTTGAGTTGGGCAGTAATGACTACAACACCAAACATCATTAAGTCAATTTATAATTTGGACTGCTTCAAAATCAAAAAAAAGTGATGATGGCTAGGTTGTAGATGGAGAAGACTTAGAATTGGTGAAAAATATACCAGAAGTTATTTTAAGATATAGAAGTATGTTTAAAACTGGAAATAATTCAAACACAATCATCGGTGCAGTCATTGGAGACGTAATAGGTTCCGTATTTGAATGGAACAATATAAAGACAACAGACTTTGACCTATTTAATCCGAAGTGTGATTTTACAGACGACAGCGTTTTAACAATTGCCGTTGCAGACTGCATTTTAAACAAAAAAGATTTTGCAAAGACAATTTGGGAATACGGAAGAAAATATCGTGGACGTGATTACGGTGATCGTTTTAGGAATTGGTTGCAACAAGACAATTTGAAACCTTATGACAGTTATGGAAATGGTTCAGCAATGCGAGCCAGTGCGGTTGGATTTGCATTTAACGACATTGAGACAGTTATGGAAGTTGCAAAACAGACAGCAGAAGTAACACATAATCATCCCGAAGGAATCAAAGGAGCTCAAGCGACAGCTACAGCCATCTTGCTTGCAAGACAAGGCAAATCCAAACAAGAAATCAAAGACTTTATAGTTTCAACTTTCAACTACGACCTTGGTTTTACGCTTGACGAAATAAGACCCACTTATCAATTTGACGAAACTTGTCAGGGATCAGTTCCACAAGCAATTGTTGCGTTCCTTGAAAGTTCAGACTTTGAAAATGCGATTAGACTTGCAATATCAATAGGTGGTGACAGCGATACGATTGCTTGTATCACAGGCGGAATTGCTTCGGCATATTACAAAGAAATTCCAAAGGAAATAACTGACTTTGTTGTGGACAAATTGCCGACCGAATACATTGAAATAATGAACAAATTTGACGAACAATATGGCTGATAATAAGAAGGACGAAGGCCTAACAGCGGTTTTGTAAAAGTGGCGGGGTTCAGTGCTCCGCAGACACATTTGTGGTTAATCAAACATTAGTTTTTCAAATCAAGTTTTGTGGTGAAAATCCGCCCTTCGGGTAGCTGCAAATCGTTAGTAGTAATAAACAAGACAAAAAATGAATAAAATCTGGAAAATTGCTTTTTTACTTCTGGTAATAAATGGCTGTGGAAACCAACAAAGTGTCGACAAGCAAACATATTTTTTAGACTATATCACAAAACTGCCTGATTCAAATATTATAATGTCAGACTCGCTAACAGCAGAGCAATATGAAACAATAAAGAAATATAAGCTCGGGGTCTACATTCCCACAAATTTCAAATCTGTTATCGACCTCAATGATAAGGAGGCTTTCATTTTTTACAATTTACAAGATAGCAGCCTTTTATTAGCGAAATGCTTTACTATGTCCGATTCCATCTATAAACAAATTGAAAATAGCACAAAATTTGACAGTCCTATTTATGGCCCTAATTACAACGATCTATCTGAATTCAAGCACTTTAAAAACTGTGAAGATATTATTACCGATTCTTTAATTAAACCATTTTTATTCGGAGGAACTTTGTTTGAATTACTCGGAGCTGACAATGTAATGCATCAAGCATTTTTACCAAAATCAAAGAAATACGAATTCGGAGAGTTTACAATACTATTTGATGAAAAGAAGTATTTATTTATTTGCTCATTACACAATGGATATAGTGAAGATATGAATGACAAAGCTAGATGGCAAGCGTTTAGATTTAATAACTAAGCCTTCGTCGTGGCCGAAGGCCAAGCCATGAAAGAGATGGGGGACGTCCGGTCTTGAACGAAACTCGGGACTCTCCCCTTAGCCCACGTTACGTTTTGGCAAACGCCCAGTCGAATTCTGCCCCCATGTATTACGCCCCAACACTGCAATACAACGCTCAAAACGGCGGATTAATTCCTGAAAGCCAGGTACTTCTC
>JALQYJ010000045.1 GCA_023254175.1 Runella sp.
GTTCTTCTTTTCCGTGGTTTTTCTTCAATTCTAAGAAATCAAAAATATCGGCGTGCCAAGGTTCCAAATAAATGGCGAATGAACCTTTGCGTTTACCACCGCCTTGGTCAACGTAACGGGCAGTGTCGTTGAATACGCGCAACATTGGTACGATACCGTTGGAATTACCGTTTGTACCTTTAATATAGCTACCTTTTGCGCGAATATTGTGGATACTTACCCCAATTCCTCCTGCCGACTGTGAAATAAGGGCGCATTGTTTGAGAGTATCATAGATACCTGCAATGCTATCCTCTTTCATGGTCAATAAGAAGCAGCTCGACATTTGTGGCTTTGGCGTTCCTGCGTTGAAAAGTGTAGGAGTGGCGTGTGTAAACCATCGTTCAGAAAGCAAATTGTAGGTTTCAATCACCGAATCTAAATCATCCAAGTGAATCCCTACCGCTACCCGCATCAGCATGTGTTGAGGGCGTTCTGCGATTTTGCCATTTACTTTCAAAAGGTATGACTTTTCAAGCGTTTTATACCCAAAGTAGTCGTAGCCATAATCGCGGTCATAAATGATAGTTGAGTCGAGTAAAGCGGCGTGTTTGCGAATCACGTCATAAGCTTCTTTCGAAATCAACGAAGCATTTTCGTTGGTTTTTGGGTCGGTATAAGTATAGAGTTGCTTCATCGTTGCAGAGAACGACTTCAACGTATTTTTGTGCAAATTAGAAATAGCAATACGCGCGGCCAATATGGCGTAATCGGGGTGCTTCGTAGTCATAGAGGCGGCGGTTTCGGCAGCTAACACGTCCAACTCGGCCGTAGTTACACCGTCATAGATACCAGATACCACTTTTTTAGCCACTTCAATAGGATGAACGTAAACAGTTTCCAGACCGTAGCATAACTTCTCTATGCGGGAAGTAATTTTATCAAATTTGACCGATTCACGGCGGCCATCGCGTTTAACAACATACATAGGTGCTTCGTATTTTTTATTGGAGTGATTGTCTGTTTTGTACTGCTTTTGGTTTGAAAAGCACAATTCATTTTTGCACGTGCCCAAAAGAGCACCTGAAAGGGTAAATAGCTTGTAATTGGTTTTGCGAAATTACAAACGTTTTATGAGTGACCCTAATCAAATAAATAGATGTCGAACGCTTTTTATGCCGTCGTATAGTGTTCTGAAATTAGTAACCAATTTGCTATTAGCAGGTTACGAGTCTCTTGGTTAGGGCATTTACTTTTGAAAAATTAAAAAAAATACAAAAATTTAAGAGAGTATTGTAGCCTACTAAATCGCTATGTTTGCGAGCTTTTCGTGCTACAATTTACGACGAGCCTTTAGGGTCATTCAACTTTTTTAAGGATTTTTTTTGAAGAATTTATCAAACGGTATTTTCTCTAGGTTGATTAGGTATACTCAGAAGAGAAACTATAGTGTATCGTACCTCCAAAGGGGAAAAATGTCTCCTTTTTTAAATTCATTTTGCTCGCTTGGTAGTTCCAAAAACCCTTGATTTTTAACAAGATTAGCAAAGTCTCCTGAGCCATGTCCAGTCACAGGGCGAGCCATAAGAGTTGCCTTATCTTGGTACAGTTGAACTTGCAAAAAATAGGTTAAATTTGATGTATAGGTATAATTTTCATCAAGTTGGGCATACGTATTGTCGAATGTTGGAAGCCCCAATGATTGGCGTAACCATGGGATAAAATACCGCCTTGCACACAGAAACGAAGACACAGGATTTCCTGGCAAAGCGAACACAATACTACGGTTTTTGCGCCCAAACCAGAAAGGTTTTCCAGGTTGTTGACTCAGTTTATGAAAATACTTCTGTACGCCTTCGACTTGAAGGGCTTTTGGGATAAAATCTTTCTTGCCCTGCGATACCCCACCGCATAAAATGAGGACATCGTATTGTCGTAGGGCTTGTTGAATGGCCTGCTGCGTGGTAGCCAAATCGTCAGGAATGTGAATAAAATCTACCTCGATTTGGTACGGTTTGAGCAAAGTGGCGATGCAGTGAACATTTGAACTCCGAATCTGGTGAGGAAGTGGGGTTACCTCTACAGGCACCAACTCATCGCCCGAAGTAATAATCACCACCGAAGGTAGTTTTTTAACCATCACCTCCTTGGCACCAACGCTAGCAGCAATGGCGATTTCGGGTGGGCCTAACAACGTACCTACAGGAACAATAGTGGAGCCTGCTGCACGGTCTTCGCCTCGAAAGTGAACATTTTGTTTCTCGCGAACGGTAAATTTAAGCTGGGCTACTCCGTTTTCGATTGCCACGTCTTCGTATTTGATGATCGTATCGGTATTGATGGGAAGCGATGCCCCTGTCATTACCTCGATACAAGCGGCAGCGTCTTGGAGCGTGTGCTGTACGTCGCCCGCAGTTTGGGTACTTTCAATCCGAAAGCTACGTTGACCATTTTGGAAACTTTGCCACTGAATCGCAATTCCGTCCATTGTCACGCGGTCGAAAGGAGGGAAATCGCGGTCAGCTACCAGCGGTTCGGCTAGTACGCGGCGATAGGCGTTAGTGAAAGCAACGGCCTCGGTACCGTAGTCGAGGGTATTTTCTAAAATAATGCGTGTGGCGTCGTTGACAGAGGTTAATTCCATGGTAAATAAATCAGTCGCGTTCGTGAATAGGGGTTGTGCGAAGGCGCAAGGCTTCTCCCGTACGTTGGGAAAAAACGGCCCGTATCTCGGCTAAAATCGACAAAGCAATTTCTTCGGGCGAAATAGCGCCTATGTCCAAACCTACGGGGGCGTGAATTCGTTCGCTTTCGGCTTTTGAAATAGCAATTCCTTCTTCAGAAAGTTCTTTAAGAATTTTTTCGGAACGGACTTTAGGCCCCAACATCCCTACGTAACTCGCTGCCGTTTGTAGCACTTTGGGAAGGTTGTGTTTGTCCGTCTTAAAATCGTGTGACATTAGAATGATTGCCGTGTGTTCGTCGATTAAAATGGTGCCAAAATCGGCAGGGGCGACAATCGCATCGGTGACAGCCAGTAATTTAGACATCAGTTTTTGAGGATTGGCAACGATGGTCGTCCGCCAGCCAATTTCTTTGGTAAGACGAGCCAATGGTAGCACATCATATTGGTGCCCCATCAAGACAAGGTGAATTTCGGGAGGAAGAATTTCGATGAACAACTCAAGCGTTCGGCCATCGGGGAGGTCAAACGCCCTGGGACGTGAACGCCCTTTTTCGGTATAGACCTCTATGGTATGTATAAGTTCTGCCTGAAGGTTTGAGTTGCCTAAAAATGTAATGCTTTCAGGGCCTGTATAACGGAGCATCGTTCCTGCTTGTAAGCCTTGGTAGTCGTCTTCTAACCCAATCACCGTCAACAGAATATGCGTTTGACGGCGTTCGTTCATGCAGCTTTTGAGAATTTCAACGGGATTAGTAGTATCCGTAAACGAAAGGGGAGTCAATAAAACGTCAATGACCCCGTTACATCCCAATCCCACACCAATCTGGTGTTGGTCCTCTTCGGTGGTGTCGTAAGTGACCAAGCTCGCTTGAGATTTGGCAATGGCGAGGCGTGCTCGCTTGAGGGCATCGCCCTCTAAACATCCCCCGCTGATGCCACCTACCCACACGCCGTCGTCCATGACAAGCATACGGGCACCCGTGCGACGGTACGACGACCCTTCGACGCGTACAACGGTGGCAAGGGCGGCTTTGGTAGTGCTTCGGTCGATGCGGTCGTAGGCTTCGATGATGGCTTTGATTTCTTTCATGTTAATGTGCTAAATTTGTCTTGGTAAGAACCACAACAAAAATAGAGGATTCCCCATTCCCACCAATGATAATCGTTAGTATTGGTCAAATTCGTTCCCGATATTTGTGGCCAAAGCAATTATTAACAAACCGAAAATGAAGACAATTGTTGTGTATTGTGGGGCAAATGCGGGCAAGCGACCTGGGTATTTTCAAGCAGCCGAGGAAGCTGGGCGTGCGTTGGCCAACCGAGGGATAAGTCTGGTCTATGGAGGGGGAAATTTGGGGTTGATGGGAGCCGTTGCCGATGGCGTATTGGCAGGAGGACAAAAAGTAACGGGAATTATTCCCAATTTCTTGGCCGAATTAGAAGTGGCGCATAAAACGCTCACCGAAATTCATTTTGTGGACACAATGCACGAGCGCAAAGCAAAAATGGTTTCCATGTCAGACGGAATCATCGCGCTTCCTGGCGGCTTCGGAACCCTCGACGAGTTATTTGAAATTTTGACGTGGACACAGTTGAAAATTTTTCATGGACCCGTTGGGGTGTTGAATGTCAACGGTTTCTACAATCATTTATTAGCCCACATCGACTACATGGTGCAAGAAGGATTTTTGAAAGCCGAAAACCGCGCATTGCTCTTGGTGGCGGATACGATTGAAGAACTATTGGATAAAATGATGGCGTTTGAACGGAATGAAACAAAATTGGAGCTAAAGAACATTCAGCATGAGAATGGAGGCGCTGTTTAAGTAATAGAGTGGATAATAAGTGCAGTTGGTTTCTCAAAACCAACCCCGGCCTCACATCCTCGTTTTTAATCAAAGGTTTAATTGACAATGACAAAGACACTTCAAAACCTACTAGCGGGTGTTCCGATTAGTTCAATAATTGGAAATACCGATATCGAAATCAGTACCATCGAATTTGATTCTCGAAAAGTGACTTCGGGAAGTTTGTTTGTGGCTCAAAAAGGGACGCAAGCGGATGGGCATGAGTTTATCTCAAAAGTCATTGAAATGGGAGCGGCGGCTATTTTATGCCAAGATGTACCCAATGATTTGGCAGAAGGAGTTGCCTACGTTCAAGTGGCTGACTCAGCCCGAGCAATGGGACAAATGGCGTCCAATTTTTACGATAACCCGTCGTCGAAACTTAAATTAGTAGGAGTAACAGGAACCAACGGAAAAACGTCGTCTGTGACGTTGTTGTTCAAATTATTCCGACAATTAGGGCATCGGGTAGGGTTACTTTCGACGGTGCAAAACCAAATCGATGATGATATTATTCCGTCAACCCATACGACGCCCGACTCGGTCAAAATCAATGAGTTGTTGGCTGAAATGGTTCGTCGAGGGTGTTCATATTGCTTTATGGAAGTAAGTTCGCACTCGGTAGTTCAAGAACGTATCGCGGGGCTGACGTTTGCGGGCGGAATTTTTACCAACATCACCCACGACCACCTCGATTTTCACAAAACGTTCGATAATTACATCAAAGCCAAAAAAGGATTCTTCGACCAGTTACCGAAAACTGCTTTTGCACTGGTAAACATCGACGACCGTCGCGGGGGTATAATGGTGCAAAATACCGCTGCTCGTAAAGAAACCTATTCGTTACAAACTGTTGCCACCTTCAAAGGTAAACTGATGTCGGATAGCCTTTTTGGGCTTCAAATGGAAGTTGATGGGCAGGAAGTTTGGTTTAAATTGATTGGGAAATTCAACGCCTACAACTTATTAGGAGTTTATGGCGCGGCTATTTTGTTGGGTGAAGATACCGAAGAGGTATTGACGGCACTGTCGGCGGTTACGCCGCCACCGGGTCGCTTTGAGCAGGTGGTAAGCCCGAATGAAGTGGTAGGGATTGTAGATTATGCCCACACGCCCGATGCTTTACAAAATGTATTGGAAACCATCAACGAACTTCGCGAAGGCAATCAGCAAGTGATTACGGTGGTGGGTTGTGGCGGAAATCGCGATGCAACCAAGCGCCCCGAAATGGCGCGGATTGCCTGTGAATTGAGCAATAAAGTGATTTTGACGTCCGATAATCCGCGCAATGAAGACCCTTTCGCAATCTTGGAACAAATGCAAGCAGGCGTTTCGCCCGTTGACTTTAAGAAACCCCAAACTATCGAAGATCGCCGCGAAGCCATTCGGTACGCGGTATCAGTGGCCCAGCCGCACGATATTATTTTGGTAGCAGGCAAAGGCCATGAAACCTACCAAGAAATCAAAGGTGTAAAGCATCATTTTGACGATAGGGAGGAATTGCGGGCGGCGTTTGTCATGTAATAACTTTGAAAAATTGATGATGTGATTTCTTAGCTCTGTAGGTATGAAATAGGCTCATTCCTACGGAGCTTCATGACTATTAAAAACCAACTTCATACGATAAATTAAAAGTCAATTAGCATAACCAACGCCTAGGTCGTAACTTTGTGTTTTTGCAGAAGATTACGAACTCACCAATGACTCACCTACCACTTTCTGAATTGGCTCAACGCTTCAAAGGCGAGCTTTACGACGATTCAACCATGCGAACGCTTTACGCTACCGACGCGTCGGCGTATCGTGAAATGCCTCTGGCTGTGGCAATTCCGCAGGATATCGAGGATTTAAAAGTGCTTATCCGTTTTGCAAATACCCATAAAACATCTCTTATTCCGCGCACGGCTGGGACATCGTTGGCAGGACAAGTGGTTGGAAATGGTATTGTGGTGGACGTGTCGCGAACGTTTACGAAGATTTTGGAAATCAACGCTGAAGAACGCTGGGTACGCGTACAGCCAGGCGTCGTTCGCGATGAGCTAAATATGGCACTCAAGCCGTATGGTTTGTACTTTGGCCCCGAAACTTCGACTGCCAACCGAGCGATGATTGGAGGAATGGTGGGAAATAACTCTTGCGGTTCCAATTCGGTGGTGTATGGCTCCACGCGAGAACATTTGTTGGAAGTAAAAGCGCTGCTTGCCGATGGGAGCGAAGTTACATTCGGGGCTCTAGCTGCCAATGGGGGAATTACTTCTTTCCCGACTGAAGGTTTAGAGGGTGCTATTTATGCCAAGACGTTTGAAATTCTTTCGAATCCTGAAAATCAGGAAGAAATTCGTAAAAACTTCCCGAAAAAGTCAATTGAACGCCGCAATACGGGTTACGCGCTGGATATGCTACTGGATTCTGCTCCCTTTGGGGGAACGGGGGCTTTTAATATGTGTAAACTAATTGCAGGCTCGGAAGGAACACTTTGTTTTTTGACCGAAATTAAATTGAACATCATTCCGCCGCCGCCCAAAGCCCAAGGGCTGGTTTGTGTCCACTTTGATACCATCGACGATGCACTTCATGCAACCCTTACGGCTTTAAAATACAAGCCGCAGGCTGTCGAGTTGATTGATAATTATATCTTAGAATGTGCGGCCGAAAACCCTGAACAGAGCAAAAATGCGTTTTTTGTTCAGAAAAAAGCCGATGGCTCGTATCCAATTATTTTGGTGGTGGATGTGTCGCAAGAAACCAAGGAAGAGGTAGAGCGGGTAGCAGCAGCTTTGATTGAAGATTATAAAAAAGAAGGGAAAGGATTTCATTACCCACTCCTTCATGCCGACGATACCAAAAAAATATGGACGCTTCGTAAGGCAGGTTTGGGGCTTTTGGCCAACTTGCCAGGTGACGAAAAGGCGGTGGCGGTGATTGAAGATACGGCGGTAGATGTACACGACCAACCGTATTTTATCCGTGATTTCAACGAAATTTTGCATAAAAACGGCATGTCGGCTGTGCATTATGCACATGCTGGGTCGGGTGAAATCCACCTTCGTCCTATTATTAATCTAAAAACCAAAGAAGGCCACCGCCAATTCCGAATGATTGCGGAGGAGATTGCTACTTTGGTAAAAAAATACGACGGTTCGTTGTCGGGAGAACACGGCGATGGACGCTTGCGTGGAGAATTTATTCCACAAATGGTGGGAGAGAAAAATTACGCGTTATTTAAAGAGCTTAAACGAACGTGGGACCCTAATGGGGTTTTTAACCCAGGTAAAATCGTAGACACAGCGCCAATGGATACGTTTTTGCGCTACGAAGCCGACCAACAAACGCCCGCTTTTAAAACGTACTTCCGTTATCCTGACCAAACCGTACTCCAACATGCCGAACAGTGTAATGGCTCTGGCGACTGTCGCAAAACGCAGTTGTCGGGCGGGACCATGTGTCCTAGTTTTATGGCTACTCGCAACGAAAAAGATACTACCCGCGCTCGGGCTAACATATTGCGTGAGTTTTTAACACATAGCTACCAAACCTCTAATGGGAGATTTAGTGATGATAAAAATAGCCCCACTGGGATGGCGGCAGTGAAAGAAGTGTATGATTTGTGCTTGGCTTGCAAAGGTTGCAAAGGAGAATGCCCGTCGAATGTAGATGTAGCAAAGCTAAAAATGGAGTTTCTACAGCACTACTACGATGCCAACGGCGTACCGATGCGTTCGTGGTTGGTGGGTAATTTCTCCAAAATGACAGGAATTGCGAGCTATGTGCATTGGGCGTACAATTTAGTGTTTAAAAATGCTCCCTTACGCCGCATTGCTAACCAGTTAGTAGGTTTCCACCCCGACCGAACCATGCCGTTGCTTCATAACACCACATTGAAGAGCTGGGCAAGTGGCAGAGTGCAAAGGGCAAAGGGTAGTTCAGTGAAACCCCATGCCCCATTTCCTACGGCCAATGCAAGAATATATCTTTTTTGTGATGAATTTACCAATTATAACGATGTTGAGATTGGCAAAAAAGCCATTCAGTTGTTGGAAAAATTAGGGTACGAAGTAATGATTCCTGAGCACGGTCCGAGTGGGCGCCCTCAGTTGTCGAAGGGGTTGTTGAAAGATGCCAAAAAGATTGCAGAGGCAAACGTAAACGCGCTGAAAAAGCTCATTTCTGATGAAACCCCTCTGGTAGGAATTGAGCCGTCGGCTATTTTAACCTTTCGCGATGAATATCCTGATTTGGTGAGTGAAGAATTGGTCGAGGATGCTAAACGTTTGGCCAAAAATGCTTTACAGTTTGATGAATTTATTGCCAGGGAAATTGACGCCAAGCGCATTACTAGCAAACAATTTACTGAAAACCCCAAACGAATAAAACTGCACGGTCACTGCCAGCAGAAGGCCATCGCCTCGATGGTGCCGACGAAAAAAATGCTTTCGTTGCCTAAAAACTACGAGGTACAATTGATTCCGAGTGGTTGTTGTGGAATGGCAGGAAGCTTTGGTTACGAAAAAGAACACTACGATTTATCAATGAAAATTGGGGAAATGGTGTTGTTTCCTACCGTACGTCAGCAACCAGATGAAGTCATTATTGCAGCTCCAGGAACGAGCTGTCGCCATCAAATCCACGATGGAACAGGGCGACATGCCTTGCATCCTGTCGAGATTTTGTGGGAGGCTTTGGTCTAAAAACAGCATTGGCGAAGAGCCTATGAATGTTCCTCGCCAATGCTTATATAGGATTCTAAAAACAAAAAATGGCAAACCGAGAATCTCACCGCTACGACCACCTACCCTTGCTTCGGTCAAGACCTGGGGGGTTCAGCAGGAGCTGGTAGTTCCGATTTGCCGATGCAAAATTAGGAAATTGTGAAGAGAGATGCAAAAAGTTAATTGTGAATCGTGAATTATTAACTGTTAATTGCCTGATAATTATTCTTTTAAATTTTGTAAAAAAACAATTTTCTATCGACTATCGACTAAAAACGAGTAATTAACTGATGAAAAAATGGATAGAAGCGGCACGTTTACGGACGTTACCTTTGGCACTGTCAAGTATTTTAATGGGGTGTTTTTTGGCGGCAGCCCACAATCAGTTTAGTTGGACAGTCGCTATTTTAGCGATTGTGACAACGATTTTCCTGCAAGTATTATCTAATTTTGCCAACGACTATGGCGATGCTATAAACGGAAAAGACACAGAAGCTCGTCAAGGGCCGCATCGGGCGGTTCAGTCGGGGGCAATTTCGGCGAGAGCTATGCGCAATGCTGTAATTTTATTTGCGGTGCTGTCGTTGGTAAGTGGAATAGGTTTGTTGTACGAAGCCCTCAAAGACGCTACTTTTCAGTCTTTTCTGGCCTTTCTAGGACTTGGTGTTCTCGCCATTATCGCGGCCATTACCTATACAGCAGGCAAACGACCTTATGGTTACGAAGGGTTGGGCGATTTGTCGGTATTTATTTTTTTTGGTTGGGTAGGGGTACTAGGAGCGTATTACTTACATACCAAAATTTTCGACTCAACGTTATTATTGCCTGCTACGAGTTGTGGGTTGTTTGCAGTGGGGGTATTAAATATTAATAATATACGAGACATAGAATCAGATACCCTGACAGGTAAGCATTCGGTTCCTGTACGAATTGGACGCGATAAAGCGGTTGTTTATCATTGGATATTATTGACGGTGGGAATGTTTTCTAGTATTGTATATTTGCTTTTTACAGACTGGACGTGGAGCCAGTGGACATTTGTACTGAGTTTCCCACTCTTTATAAAAAATGGTCTTTCCGTAAATCGTTTGACAAACCCCAAGGAGTTAGATCCGTACCTAAAACAGATGGCGCTTTCCACATTACTTTTTGTAATTTTATTTGGAATAGGACTTTGGATGAGCTAATCTGCTTTCAGGCATAAATATTTTCAGGTTCGTGTTGGCTAGCCGTCTAAAAATCGGTAGTTTTGGCATGCTAATCTCAGTATTCATCAAACTTTTTTTACGTATTGCTATGAAGCAACGCTCAATTTTTCTGTTTGCCTTTGCCTCCATTATGGCATTTACTCATGTTTTGAAAGCTCAAAAAACTGCAGCCGAGTATTTTGAAGAAGGTGTGAATAAAAGTAAATCGGGAGATTTTGTGGCGGCTCTTCAAGCGTTTAATTTAGCCATTACGATGAGTCCAGAAAACGCCCCTAGCTATTACAATCGTGCAATGGCGAAGGCAAATTTGAAAGACCACCGTGGCGCTATCTTAGACTTTGATCGCTCCATTGAATTAAATCCGAAGTACTCTGATGCCTATCTTTATCGCGGGGTAAGTAAATCGAAACAAGACGATTTTCGCTCAGCTATTCAAGATTTTTCACGGGCTATAGAATTGAGCCCAGACGACCCTCAAGGATATTATCAACGTGGAATAAATCGTGCTCGTGTTGAAAATTACCGCGGTGCATTGCAGGATTTGAACCGTACTATTGAATTAGAACCCAATAATGCGGGGGCGCTCTTTGCCCGTGGAAGTGTAAAATCAAAACTAGAAGATTTTCCAAGTGCCTTAGTTGATTTTACACGGGTAATAGATTTAACCCCAAAAAGTCCTTCTGCTTTGGCAGGACGTGGGTATGTGAAAATTAAATTGAATGATTTTACGGGTGCAGTAAATGATTATAGCAAAGCGATAGAGTTGAAACCAGAAGATTCGGAATCGTTTTACAGTCGTGGTTTTGCTCGCAGTAAATTGGAAAAATACGAGGAATCAATTGCGGATTTTGACCAAGCAATTGGCCTCGACCCACAAAATCATCGTGCGTATTACGGAAGAGGGTTTTGTAAAAGTAAGCTCGGAAGTCAACGCGATGCAATTGCTGATTTGAACAAAGCAGTTGAAATCAATAATACACCGACAGATACTAAAGTGGTGTACACGGGAAGGATAAGCCGCTCTATTTTAGATCAACTTCGTGAGGTTGTACAAGAAAAAAATAAAATCAATGAACTTTCGACGGAGCGATCTGAAGCGTTTTTTGCCCGTGCGGTTGGAAAAAACAAACAAGGTGATGGTAAAGGTGCTATTGTTGACCTAAACAAAGCAATTGAATTTAACCCTACCTATGCAGAGGCATATTTTATACGTGGTATGATTAAATCGGCTATTGGTGATCAGCGAGGCGCTGTTCAAGATTGTACGAGTACTATAAAACTAAACCCTAGGTATTCAGAAGCATATTATGTACGCGGCCTTATCAAACACAGCCTTGGTGATGAAAATGGAGGTTGCTTGGATTTGTCAAAAGCAGGTGAATTAGGATATACTCAGGCGTATAAAGTAATCAGTGAGTACTGCAATTAATACGAAGATTTTCGCCAAATAGATGGTGAAGTAATCACAAAAAAGACCTTGTTAGCTGATAAGGTCTTTTTTGTGTGAAACCGATAAAAGAATAGTTTATTCGAAACGTAAGTGCTTCACTGACTCTCCTGAACTGGCTAACTCCACCAGAGAATCGATGCCTATTTGTAAGTGGCGCTCCACAAAGTGTGCAGTCACTTTTTTATCGCTTTCTTCCGTCTTCACTCCTTCAGGGACAAGAGGGTTGTCAGAAACAAGCAACAATGCACCGTGTGGGATTTGGTTCACAAAACCAACCGTAAAAATAGTCGCGGTTTCCATGTCAATAGCCATGGCTCTGATTTCGCGCAGGTACTCTTTAAATTCCTCGTCGTGCTCCCAAATTCGACGATTAGTCGTATAAACCGTACCTGTCCAGTAGTCGAGTTCGTGTTTTTTAATCATCGACGATACAGCGCGCTGCAGACGAAACGATGGTAAAGCAGGAATCTCGGGGCGCATGTACTCATTGCTGGTACCTTCGCCTCGAATAGCGGCAATCGGTAATACTAAATCTCCAATTTGGGTCTTTTTTAGTCCCCCACATTTTCCTAAAAATAAGGCTGCTTTGGGATTAATCGCTGATAGTAAATCCATCACTGTAGCTGCCATGGCACTCCCCATCCCGAAATTAATAATGGTAATATTATTGGCAGTAGCCGTTTGCATAGCACGTTCGCGGCCTTGTACTTCTACCCCGTATTTATCGGCAAACATTTGTACGTAATTGATGAAGTTAGTCAACAATATATATTCTCCAAATGCCTCTAACGGAGTGCCTGTGTAACGCGGCAGCCAGTTTTCTACGATTTCTTCTTTGGTTTTCATTGGTTTTGTGTTAATTTTTGGGTTGAAAAGGTTAAAAAAAAGATTTGTAAGATGTCCTTACAAATCTTCTTCTGATATGGTCGAGCTAAACTTACCCCCCTTTGATTACAAAGTTACAAAAATTGCGGGGAAACCTCATATCTTCGACGTAATTCGGCGTAAGTACTTGCTTATCACCCCTGAAGAATGGGTACGACAACACGTTTTACATTGGCTGATAGGGCATCAGCAGTACCCAAAATCCTTGATTCGTACCGAAAGTGGCTTGCAATATAATCAACTTACAAAGCGCACCGATATTCTCGTATACGACCGCAATGGCGCTCCTTTTTTGTTGGTTGAATGCAAAGCCGTTCATATTGCTTTAACGGACAGCGTGCTTGACCAAGCTATTCGCTACAACGCCGTCTTGAAGGCACCATATTTACTCATTAGCAATGGTCTCGAACATTTATTGTTTCAAATAAAAGACGGCGAAACAGTAGCACTGGAAACCCTGCCTTCTTTTGCGTAAATAACCTATAAATTTTAATGTTTTATTAAGGGTTTTCGAATGACCGCGTTGGGGGTGTGTACCCTCAATATATAAGCAGCCGAGGGGCCTTGGATAGGAATGATGATAACCGCATCTTGCTCAGGTAAATAGTGAAAACGAGTCGTTATCAGTTTACCATTTAGGTCAAAAACTTCAGCTAAAACTTCCATAGGTCGAGGAGTGTGGATGTGAATATGGGCTTCGTCGGTAAAAGGATTAGGGGTAATTTCTACCGAAATTTCGTGGGGTACCTCAGGTTCTACGGCGGTGATTGTGCCTGGCATATTGGCATCCAACCACGCTAATCGTTGAGTTAGCCATTGTTTTAATTCAAGGATTTCGCCCATCCAAGTGGTTGGTATAGAGGTAGGATTGGGCCAAATATATTGTCCTAAAACAGGCCACCGTTGAAAATTACGCTGTTGTGATTCTTGCAGCACATTGGCGAGAGAATCAATGTGAGCCATGAGCTTGTCGGTTTTCCAAGGTCCTTTGCGCATTCGTTGGTATTCGTCGTTGAGTTCCGAAACAAAACTAGGATCTTCGAGCATACGTTTCCAATGAAAAGGTACTTGCAAACCATCCCCTGGGCAGACATTCCCAAATAAGTAAGACCAACCGTAGGTTTGATTACCGTTGCAGTAGTTGGCATTGCCAAAAGCCAAATCATAGTCCCAGGCTGGGCCTGCTTTTATCTTTCCACCCTTACTATCGCGGTCTTTGTGGAAAAACGTACTGATACGATACCCATCAACGTTGCGAGAGACTTCATTCATTAAAAAAATATGGGCAAATGAAAGCCCGTCATAGAAACGTCGATAACCGACTTGAGGATCGGTAAAATTAACGCTATTTAGGGCTGCTTCGGCACTGTCTACTTTGGCAATTAGATACGATTTTTGGGCCGAGGTAATTTCGTCAAAATCAGGGTATTCAAAGAGGTATTGAACGCGGGCATTGAGGGTAGGCGACCTGACTTTAGAAAACCATCCTATGGATCCACCTGAGCCAGTGGGTTTATCAATTTTAAAAATATAGCCACCTGTTAGGGCGTCTCCGCTGTTATCTCGGTCGGTAAGTTTTGCAATATTTAACCGCCCCGCTACGCGTTTGATTTTTTCCATCAAAAGATACACTCCTTCATAACGGCCATTGACAATCACTTCTACGTGTTGGGTACGGCTGGCATACATACCCAAGTCGCGCGCCATTTTCATGGCGAGGGCATTGTGTAAAAGGCTTTTTTCGTTGTAAGAAGCAAACAAAATCCAGTCTTCTTCTTTAGGCATTCCCAAAAGGGCTACTTCTCTACCTTCGCCTTTCTCATCCCGAAGTTCAAAGCCATACGCTTTTTTGGGAAAAAGCTGAGACGATGAGCCTCTAAATTCAATGCCTGCTATACCTTGGTACACATTAGCCGCATCCGAAGGGCGGGTACGCTGATTCGCTCCATTGTAAATGATTTTCATTTGGACGTTGATTTTAGGGGAGTCCATAATCGTTTGTCCTTGGGTATCAATAAGAACAATTGGTAAATTGGAAGAAATAAGGTTTTGAGCCGTTACTACACCGCAAAAAAATAAATTCAACACTACCCCAAACCAAGTTCTCATGGTTACAATCTTTTTGTTTTGGTTACGTTTTTTAGAAAGCCGTAAAAATGAACAATTTTATTTGGCGTATGATTTTTGTAAAAAACTTCGAAAACTACAAAAAAATACCAATAACGCTATGGAAATGGAAGCAAGTACGATTGATCGTAAGGATTTTTTTCGCTTAGTAGGGGTAAGTTTTGGAGCAATTGTGCTTCAGAACTGCTTGTCGGGGTGTAGCACTAGCTCCACGCCTGAGCCAAGCCCAACCATACCCACTGATTTTTCGGTAAATGTGAATAATGCTAATTTTACGGCACTGCGCAACGCAGGAGGCTTTGTACGAACCAACGGCGTGATTATTGCACGGACGCAGCAAGGTGGTTTTATCGCCGTTTCGCAGGCGTGTACCCACCAAGGAACGGCTGTTAACTACGTTGCTTCAAATAATACTTTTTTTTGCCCCAACCACGGTTCTGTATTTACGAGCGATGGCGAAGTACAAACAGGCCCTGCGACTAAACCATTGACTCGTTATAAGACTTCGTACGACCCATCTACGGGCGACGTACGCGTTTACCCCTAGTTTATGTTCTATACGTTAGTACCCCAACATATTTTTGAAACTCCTGCGCCTGAGCATCCTTATTTTCTACAAGCGTGGGAGTTTTGTCGTTTGTATGCTTCTGGGCACGAGACGTTTGTGCTGCACACGTCGGGCTCGACAGGAGCACCTAAACCTATTACATTGACGCGCTCCCAGATGCAAGCAAGTGCCCGTGTTACGCAGCGTGCGTTGGATTTGCAGGCAGGGCAGCATGCGTTGGTATGTCTCAATGTGGGTTACATTGCAGGGATGATGATGCTCGTACGTGGAATGGAACTAGGGATGACGATGCACGTTGTTGAACCGTCCTCGCAGCCGTTTGCTTTTTTGCCCGACAACTTAGCAATTGATTTTGCGGCGGTAGTGCCTTTACAGTTGCAAACAATGTTAGATACTCCGCAAGATGAACATCTTAATAGCTTAAAAGCCCTTATTGTGGGAGGAGCCCCTATAGGAGATAGCTTAGGAGCAGCCATTCAACGGCTTCGGGTTCCTGTATGGAGTACGTATGGTATGACTGAAACGGTGTCGCACGTGGCACTTCGAAGACTAAATGGCAAAGAGGTTTCAGAAAGCTATTGGCTATTGGAGGGAGTAGATGCTACCACTGACGAACGTGGTTGTTTGCGATTGTACGGGGCAGTGACCAACCAACAATGGGTACAAACCAACGACGTGGTGGAGTTTTTAGCGCCTCGCGAGTTTCGCATAGTAGGCCGTGCCGATAACATCATTAATTCGGGAGGGGTAAAAATTCAGCTGGAAAAAGTAGAGCGCGCCGTTGAAAAAACAGGCTTGATTGTGTCGCGCTTTTTTGCGTGGTCGGAAGACGACGAACGGCTAGGACAAAAACTGATTTTGGTAGTAGAAAGTGAAAAAGAATCTGATAGCGAGCTAGTTCGAACAGCGTTAGTATCGGAGCTTTCGACCTATGAACTCCCTAAAAAGACGTATTTCGTTAAAAAATTTGTAGAAACACCTACGGGCAAAGTAGATAAGCGACGTACCTTTGAGGAAAATATACGCTAAATGGCTACTTTTCGTAAACTCACTATTCAATTTGAAACTTCGGCGCAACTTCCGCCACCTTATTCATACCGCTACTTATTGCGCATTCTTCCTAATGAGGAAACCATTGATGTAGACTTAAAACTGACATATACGCACCGCGATGAGCTTGATGCCGACGAAATTGAAGCTGAAGGATTTACGGATAATGATGATTATCAGTGGAAAGGAATACTCGAAAAAGTGTGGCGCGACGAGCTAGAAAAAGTCCTCAAGAAAACCCAAATAGGTGGTAGCCTTCTTCAAGATGAAGAAATGGACTTGCTCACCCTCGAATGGGAAGCCGAAACTACTGCCAAAGGTCAGCCCCGTAACGCGGAAGATTGGTTGTATTTTGCCCAAGAGTTGCTTCAAGCAATCTATGAAACGTCGGAAAAAGAACGCCCTTTTGAAATGCAGGTCATTGATGCAACTTCGCAAGGAACGAGAGAAGCACAGTTGACGGCGTCGTTTCGTACCCGAACAGCCCAAATCAAGCGTGTAGTGGATGGCAAAACGTCGCTTCGTTTCTATCCGTGGCGCGAATTGCCTTCGTTGATGGAAACGTTGTATGCCCCTAACTGGCTCACCGATAATGCCTCAAGCCAAAAGCCTAAGCGAAATGGGTTGTATTTTAATCTAGGTGATGGCGTGTGGTACGAATGGGGAAAACAAGTAGTAGAGCCTGGGAAAGGAGCAAAAACACTCTCGAAACTCAAAGATGTAGTAACCACGTTGTTTGCATAAACGCATGAAAATCAGGACTAAAATTGCGCTTCAATTTACGGTGATTATTGCGGCCATTTTGGCCACATTTTCAGTGTCGTTTTATTATGTAGCAGAACAAAATCGCAAAGACGAGTTTTACAAAAACTTGTGTGATCGTGCCCTAACCCGTGCCGATTTGCTGGTGAAAATCGCGGCTAACAACAAGAAAATCCTGAAAATTCTTGACAAAGAAACGTTGTCAAAACTGTACGGTGAGAAGGTGTTGATGTTTAATGACGAAGATAAAATCGTGTATGCAAGCTACGACCCCGATAGTGCTGAAAATTATTACTATAATGCCGATTTGCTCAAATCGGTTCGAAAAAACAAATACGTAGAAACCATCAACGGAAAGTTATTGGTAGCGGGATTAATGTACACCCATCCCGAAAAAGGGGAACTTGTTTTGATGACTTCGGCCGAAGATGAACTCGGGAATACCCAACTCCAGCGCCTACGTGAGTCGTTGATTTACAGCTTTTTGTTTGGGATTCTGATTACGATTGTGCTCGGGTTTATTTTTGCGGGTCAGTCGCTCAAGCCTTTGTCGGCCATGAACCGTGAAATTAGTACCATCACGGCGTATAACTTGCGAAAGCAGCTAAACGAAGGGAATCGACAAGACGAGTTGGCTCAATTGGCTATCAACTTCAACCAAATGCTTCAACGTTTAGAACAATCGTTTGATTTCCAACGGAGTTTTGTCTCGAATGCTTCACATGAGCTACGAACGCCTTTGGCGGGTCTAAAATCCGAAATTCAGGTTGCTCTCGAAAAAGAACGCACGCCCGAAGAGTATCAAAAAGTGTTGGAATCGCTTCTGAACGACGCGCAACGGCTGATTCAGTTGACCAATAGTTTATTACAACTGGCGCAATCTGAAAAGAAAGAAGAACGAACGATGAGTTTTCAGCCTATTCGCTTGGATGAATTGGTATTTCAGACCCAAGAAGAGCTTCAAAGCCTCCGTACCGATTACCAGATTCACATTGATTTTGAAGACATTCCTGAAAATGAGCAGGACATTACTGTTCTCGGAAATGCACCTTTGCTTAAAACAGTACTTAATAATCTGATGGACAATGCCTGTAAATATTCACCAGATAAACGCGCCGACGTAAAAATCGGTTTTGATGAACAAAATTGCTACATTCGAGTCAACGACCGAGGGATTGGTATTCCTGAAAACGAAACTCAGCGAATTTTTGAACCTCTCTATCGAGCCAAAAACGCTACTACTTTTCGAGGATATGGCATTGGGTTGTCGGTATGTCGTAGGATTGTGGACATGCACCGTGGCTATATAAAAGTCACGAGCCAATTGGGCGTTGGGAGTACGTTTGCAGTAGTTCTTCCGCACATCTAGTGTTTTTAAAGATTAGAAAAAAACCTTGTCATGCTTTTGAAAGCAGCACCTTTAATCTATAACTACTATGTTTCGTCGCGATTTTGTAAAAACGGCTCTCGCAGCTTCCGCAGCCACCTTGGTGAGCGGTGTAGCCACAGCTAATACTACGACTCCCAACACAAAAAATAATTTTAAATTGGCTTATGCCCCTCACTTTGGCATGTTCCAAAACAGTGCAGGGAAAGACCTTATCGACCAACTTAAGTTTATGGCCGACAATGGCTTTACGGCCTTAGAAGATAACGGTATGATGGGGCGCCCAGTGGAGATTCAAACCAAAATTGGGGAAACATTGGCGAAGTTGGGAATGACTATGGGCGTGTTTGTGGTAGATAAGGGAGGAAATTCTCAAAATACCCTCGCTGCTGGTAAACAAGCACACATTGATATTTTCTTGGATGGCTGTAAGCGTGCCGTAGAAACCGCCAAACGCTGCAATGCTAAGTGGATGACAGTCGTGCCAGGGGATTTTGAACGTAATCTTCCGATTGGAATTCAAACAGGACATGTGATAGACGCGCTTCGTCGGGGGGCAGATATTTTGGCTCCTCACGGGTTGACGATGGTATTGGAGCCCTTGAGTGATAGCCCCAATTTGTTTTTGCAGACCTCTGACCAAACCTACGAAATTTGCCGTGCCGTAAATAGCCCTGCTTGCAAGATTTTGTTCGATATTTACCACATGCAGAAAACCGAAGGGCACATCATACCGCACATCGACTGGTGCTGGTCTGAAATTGGTTATTTTCAAATTGGTGATAACCCAGGACGTAAAGAGCCTACGACGGGCGAAATCAACTACAAAAACGTGTTCAAACATATTTACACCAAAATGAAGGCCAACAACCAAAACTTTATTTTTGGAATGGAACACGGAAACTCAAAACCTGGCAAAGAAGGCGAAGAGGCACTCATTAAAGCCTACCTAGAGTCGGATAGCTTTACGGTGTAAAAAAAGTGCGTCGGGGTATGAGTACCCCGACGTAGCTACTTAAAAACAAAATCCACTATTGGTATTGAAAGAATTGCTAAAATCGGTGATTGGCCCCGCAGGCCGCAAACAGGTAAGAGCATTACAAGCCTCGGCGCGAGCTAGGGTGTATGGATTAGGAAACGACGTCGAATGTCCCATTTGTGGAAGTACGTACAGCCAGTTTTTGCCTTTCAACCGTCTCAATGCCCTTTGTTATACCTGTAAGTCGCTCGAACGCCACCGTTTGGTGTATCTGTATTTGAAAAATAAGACCGATTTTTTTACGGGGGAAAAACGAATTTTGCACTTTGCTCCCGAAAAATGCCTGCACGACCAAATTCGCAAGTACCCTCAGCTTCAGTACGAAACGGTCGATTTGATGACTACTTACATCGACGCCATCGGGGTGCTACCCGACCACGTTATGTCGGTGACGGATATTCAATTTCCCGATAACACCTTCGACGTCGTGATTGGTAACCACGTCTTTGAACTTGTGCCTGACGATGTTCAAGGAATGCGCGAGATTTATCGGGTGCTCAAACCCAACGGCTACGCTATTATTCAAGGTGCAGTGAATAATTCGATGGAAAAAACGGTAGAAACCCAGCACCTGACTCCCGAAGAGCGGAAACGCATTGCGGGGGCTCACCAGCACGTTCGCCGTTATGGCCGCGACTATGCCGACCGCCTTGTCGCCGTAGGTTTTAGGGTAGAAGTGAGTGCTTACGTGCAAGAAATCGACTGGAAACGCTACGGACTTATGGCAGATGAGAACGTGTATGTGTGTTGGAAAAAATAAGTAGTAGGTCTTTAAGCGAGGTTTTACGAAACCTCGGTGGTAGTTTTGAAAAACCGACGCCATACAGCAGGTAGCAGGAGGGGAGGACAAAAGCTATGAGGTATTTTTGGACTCAACCTTTGTTATTTCTTAATCCTGCCTTCCTACCTTCGCCCAATCAGCTAAACTTTCTAATTACAACGTTATTTGGACGACTCCAAGTAAAAACTCGCTTGAATCCATGCCTTTTAGTGGGGGAGATGTTGGTGTTTAAATTATACGCACCGTCCCAAACGATGATAGAAGGGCGCATTAAAAATGGGGTGATTGAAGACCTGAAAGCCCCACCCATTTCGCTTCTATCGGATGTGATTGTCTATGGAAAATAAGATGTGCCAAGTTTGGTACAGTATCTAAAACATAGAATGTCGTTTGTAATTGTGTGGAAATAAGTAGTAAAAAAAACAGGTTTTGTGCCTTCTGTTACCTATAATCTCTTGCATTGAATGAAACCACAACAACACACGACGAGTAGCCGTCGAGATTTCTTAAAATTAGGCGCTGGAGCCGTTGGAAGCGTCCTTGCATCAAGTCCTTTGGCTGAGGCGGCACTTTGGGTGGAAGAAAGCCGTAAACTTTCGCTGCCGTTGGGTATTTGTACGTCTTACGACAAAGCAGCGCTGCTTAAAAGTATTGGTTATTCGTACGTTGAAGAAAACGTCGGTCGTTTCTTGATTCCTGACAAAGGGGGAGACGAACAATATGCCAAAAACGTAGAAGCACTCAAAACGACGGGCGTACCGTTGCGTTCGTACGTATCATTTATCCCAGGGAGTATCAAATCGGTGGGACTTAATGCCAACCACGAAGCTTTGTTGGAAAGAGCCGATTTGGCTTTCAAACGTGCTAAAGAATGTGGTACGCCTTACGTCGTGTTTGGAAGTAGTGCATCGCGTACCATCCCCGAAGGGTTTGACCGCGCCAAAGCCAAAGAACAACATACAGAAGTGAGCAAAAAAATGGCACTTTTGGCCGAAAAACACGGGATTACGGTGGCTTTAGAGCCACTCAACCGTAGCGAAACTAATTTTATTAACAGCTTGGCTGAAGGAGTCGAAATCATCGAAGCCGTCAATCATCCTCGTTTTCGGTTGTTGTGCGATATTTACCACATGCTCAAAGATAACGAAGGCCCCGAGCAAATTGTAAAATATGGTAAATACATCGTACACTGCCATATTGCCGAAAAACAAAACCGTACGGCTCCTGGGGTCGTAGGCGATGATTTTAGAGAATATTTCAAGGCATTGAAAAAAATTAAATACCGTGGCGGATTGTCGATTGAAGGCCGTTGGACCAATTTTGATAGCGAAGCAAAAAAAGCCTTTGAAGTGCTGACACAGCAAATGTCAGAAGTATAAAATGATAACTTTGCCACTAAACACTTCAACTAGTTGTATAAACCCGATGATACCTCTCAAAAAAATCGCACTTTTTCTCGTTATTGGTTTGTGGAGTACGTCTGTATGGGCCGAAAAAATTGACACGGTAGAAACGTACAGCCCTTCGATGAAAAAAAATATCAAAGCGGTGGTGCTTACGCCTGACTCGTACGATGGTGCCAAAGAATTTCCTGTCGTTTATCTATTGCACGGTTATAGCGGTAACTATGCCGATTGGGTTAAAAAAGCCTCTGCCATGCAGCGTATGGCGGATGTGTATCAAACAATTATTGTGTGCCCCGACGGAGGGTTTTCGAGTTGGTACTGGGATAGCCCCGTTGATCCAACAATGCGTTATGAAACGTATGTTGCTAACGAGTTGGTTTCGTGGATTGACGGCCGTTACAAAACCATTAAAAGCCGTGATGGGCGCGGAATTACGGGCTTGAGCATGGGCGGACACGGTGCGCTTTATTTGGCGTTTAAACACCAAGATGTGTTCGGAACAGCAGGAAGTATGAGCGGAGGCGTGGATATTCGTCCTTTCCCAAATAACTGGGACATGGCTAAGCGCTTAGGAAAATACGCCGAAGCTCCCGAGCTTTGGGAGAAAAACACCGTCATTAATTTGGTACATTTACTTACCCCCAACTCGCTGGCCCTGATTATTGATTGCGGTAGCGAAGACTTCTTTTACCGCGTTAACAACAACCTGCACAACAAATTGCTGGAACGCAATATCCCGCACGATTATATCTCTCGTCCAGGGGGACACAATTGGCCTTATTGGAATAACGCCATTGGTTACCAATTGCTTTTTATGAGAAATTTTTTTGACAAACTAAAAAGCAAATAAAGTGTTGAACAGGTGGCGAAGAATATCAAACATTTTGTAAGAGATAGCTGGCTGACAGCCTCGTACTACACGGGGCTGAGCCATCTCTATCAAGCCTTAGCAGGGCGAAAACATGGTGTTGTTTCGTACCACAATGTGCTTCCTGTGAGTACCTTGCCTGCGTTCGATACGTATAATGTGGACGTGACCGCAGCCATCTTTGACAAACAACTTCAATTTTTAAAGAAACACTTTCGCGTTCAACCAATTCAAGAGTTAGAAAACCCGCTGGCTGAAGGTATTTTTTTGACCTTTGATGATGGGATGCGCAACAATTATGAGATATTGGTGCCTATTTTAGCAAAGCACGATATTTCGGCGTTGTTTGCGATTTGCCCCGCCATGGTTGACGGAGAGTTGCCATACATTTGGCGCGATTATTTGTTTTTACTGTTGCATCAAGCCATTTCGCAAGATGTTTGGCTTCCCCTTAATGGCTACCAAAGCCTAATAAGAGTTTCGGAGGCGAGTTTAAATAGTCTTACCCGTCAACTAAAGCAATACGTTTATTCCCACCAAATAGCCGATATTTATGGGATAATTTGGGAAATTTGTAAAAAAAATCAATGGAGTGTTGGGCCTATTTCCTGTGATGAATTACGGTATGAGTTTATGACTTGGCCGCAGATTCAGGAACTGACTCAAAAAGGACATCAGGTGGCTTCGCATACCCAAACCCACCGAGTACTGCGTTTTTTGAGCCAAGACGAAAAGAAGAAGGAGTTAGAAAGTTCTAAAAAACGCTTAGAAGAAAAGCTTAACCACGAAATAAGCCTGTTTGTGTACCCTTACGGTAGTTCTGCCGAGATAGACCAAGCCACGGTCAACGCTGTTGATGAAGCAGGTTATCGTGGTGCTTTTATGAATATTCAGCGTCCTTTATTGACTCCCTCTGCCTTGGCTCAGCCTCGTTTTGCTTTTCCCCCCATTGCCAGTTCGGCTCATTTGTACGCGATTGCGTCGGGTTATAAGTTTTCGTTTCGGTAGATTGTTTGAAAAGTTGTACTTTACTGCCAAAAACTAGGTTATTTTTCGATACAAGGAGATTAGTTCTCACTGACGGTTCAAGATTTACAAATGGCGCTAGACCAGGCATTGGAAGGATTGCCCGAAAAAACACGCCAAGTTTTTAAAATGAGTCGGTACGAATACTTATCGCACCGAGAAATTGCCCAACAACTTCAACTGACCGAAAAAGCCGTAAAATACCACATTACACATTTACGTACTTACCTTCGCGACTTCCTTGTGGTGCTGCTTTTAGGATGTTGGAAAAAGACCTTTTGGGTAAATATACTCCTGCCGATAGGGTAAGAAAAACCGCTTGACCAAATGGATTCCGAGTGGGAGTTGATAAAAGCTCGAATGTGGCAAAAGGTAAATCAGTAAACAGTGGAGTGGTACGAGCTTGGAGTATTGGCTTATTAGAAGTGACGTAGCCGCTTGCTTGGTGTTGATTATGGGGTGGACTATTCTACAAACTCTTTCTAGCTCCACTCTTGATTTTTGTGGTTTTCGTGGTAGTTTTGGGTAAATAGGACTAATGACAGGTTATTGACAAGCTATTCCAAGGAGTAAAAGCTCAAAAATACCTCCCTTTTTGAGTATATAATGACAGGTTTTATTTTATAAGTTGTAAAACAGTATAAGCCCTAAACATCTACAATGCAAACGACTTCATCTCGTTCAGGACTCGTTAAACTCTTCACCAATCTGACTTTTTGGGTTTTGACGGCCATTACAATTGGTGTCTTATTAGGCCATTTTCGACCCGATTTGGCGTTGATGAAAGTATTGGAAGAACCCATCAAAGGGAAGTTTTTGGGTCAAGAACTCGAAATCGGCGCCACTTTTAGCGAAATGCTGGGCAAAACGTTCATCAGCGTTGTCAAACTTTTTATTAACCCCATCATTTTTCTCACTATTACGTTGGGGATTATTTCGATGGGTGACTTAAAAAAGGTCGGGAAAGTGGGTGCCAAAGCGTTGCTATACTTTGAGGTGGTAACGACCGTTGCACTCATTATTGGAATAATCGTGGCCAATATCATTCGCCCAGGCGACGGTGTTACAACGGAGGGAATCAAAGGCGGGGATATTTCTAAGTACACCAAAAGTGCCGAAGCCTTTAGCTGGTGGAAGTTTTTTATGGACAATTCTACCCTTCAAGTCCTTGCCGTGGCGATTGTACTTGGGGCAGTGTTAAGTAACTATTCTGGCCGCCAAAAAGTAATTAATTTCCTTGCACCCATTTCTAAAGTAATTTTCAAAGCCCTGCACCGCGTTATGATGCTTGCGCCGATTGGGGCGTTTGGAGGAATGGCTTTCACCATTGGAAAATACGGAATTCAAACGCTTTTTCCCCTTGCAAAGTTGATGGTGACGGTCTATACCACCATGGGAATCTTTGTGTGTGTGGTGCTGTGGTATATCCTTCGGACGGCCAAGGTTGATTTGTTTAAGTTTTTGCGCTACATCCGCGAGGAGCTTTTGATTGTACTCGGGACATCGTCGTCGGAGGCGGCGTTGCCGTCGTTGATGGAAAAATTAGAAAAAATGGGCTGCTCGAAGTCGGTGGTGGGGCTGGTAGTTCCTGCTGGTTATTCGTTTAACCTCGATGGAACGACCATCTACCTTTCGATGGCCGTTATTTTCTTGGCACAAGTGTTTAACGTGCACTTAGATTTAACCCAAATGCTGACCATTATCGGTGTTTTGATGGTGACGTCTAAGGGAGCAGCGGGTGTAACGGGGAGTGGTTTTATCGTATTGGCATCGACGCTAACGGCTCTCAAGGCGATTCCCGTAGAAGGGTTAGCATTATTACTGGGCGTCGACCGTTTTATGTCGGAAGCGCGCGCCATTACCAACTTCATCGGAAATGCCGTAGCTACGGTGTGGCTGGCCAACCACGAAAAAGAATTTGACCGCCAGAAAATGCACTACGCGTTTGAGCACGTCGAACAGTTTGAAGACATTGAAACTGATAACCTCGATTAAGCTTTCCGAATCATAATTGTGTGCGGAATCCCGTCTTCGAGGTAATCTTCTCCCGTTGATTGGAAACCCAACGACTCATAGAACTTTAACAAATATTGCTGGGCTCCAATCTTGATGGGTTGAGAACCAAAAAGTTTTTTACACTGCTGGATGGAATATGTCATCAATTGCCTTCCTGCCCCTTGCCCGCGTACTTTGTCGGAAGTAGCTACCCGTCCAATCGACGTAAAACCTTCGTACGATAGATTTAAGTCAAACAAACGAGTATAAGCTACTAAGGTTCCATTGTCATCGTAGCCAAGGCAGTGCCATGCGTAAAAATCCTTTCCGTCGGCATCGTGAAAAGGGCAATTTTGTTCAACAATAAACACATCGATACGTAGTGCCATTAGGTCGTACAATTGACGTAAAGTAAGTTGTTCGAAAGGAAGGCATTGAAACGTGATGGCAGCCATAGTTTTCGGTAGGTTTGCTATCTTTGACAAAGGACAATTATTTGGCAAAATTGGAACAATTTCTGAATTTTCACACACATAATGTGTTAGAACTTCCTACAGAACGAAGTATTCTAAACGTTCTCGGGCAAGACCTAACCACGTATGACTTCGATGCGGGTCGTTGGGTTTCTGTTGGTATTCATCCGTGGTATGTTGATGTTAAAACGTGGGAAAGTCAGCTAAAGGAATTAGAGCGAAGGGCTGCTCAACCAGAAGTAAAGATGGTGGGAGAATGCGGCCTTGACCGTTTGATTCCGCTTTCGCTAGAAATACAATTGCAGGTATTTGAAGCCCAAGTCCAAGTTGCCGAACGGGTACAAAAACCTGTGGTGATTCATTCTGTACGAGCTTTCAACGAACTGCTACAATGGAGTAAAAACCGCCGAACGCAGGTGCCTTTGGTAATACATGGATTTGTGAATAAGCCACAAATAGCGCATCAACTTTTGCAAAAAGGCTTTTACTTATCGTTTGGGGCAGCACTGCTACGTCATGATTCCCATGCCTCTATCGTGATTCGAGAGATGCCTTTAGAACGGGTATTTCTTGAAAATGACGACCGAACTATTCCAATAGAGGCCGTGTACCAAGCAGCGGCAACGCATTTACAGTGTTCTACAGGATACTTACAAAGCCAAATTTGGACTAACTTTGCAACACTATTTTCGCAAAAGTAAGTTTTCTTACTCTTTTATCTATTTAAGAAATTGATTGAAATGGCAGAATTAGCATGGCTTTCTCGCACGCGCCTGATGATTGGCGACGAAGGATTGGATAAACTTCAACAAGCCCACGTACTGGTAGTTGGGCTAGGTGGCGTTGGTTCGTTTGCTGCCGAATTTATTGCGCGTTCAGGGGTAGGAACGATGACTATTGTTGATGGTGACGTCGTAGACCCATCCAATCGTAACCGACAACTTCCTGCGCTGGCAACCACCCACGGGCAGTCGAAGGCGGAATTGATGGCGGAACGTTTGTTGGCAATCAATCCAGAATTAAAGCTAACTATAATCAAAGAGTTTTTGACCCCTCAAAAAGTACGTGATATTCTCGGGGCAGCCTCGTACGATTATGTGATGGATTGTATTGATAGCATTACGCCAAAGTTGACCCTTTTAGTAACATCGCGCGAGTACAAGTACCCGTTGGTGAGTTCGATGGGAGCGGGGGGTAAATACGACCCTACTCAATTGAAGGTAGCCGATTTGTTTGATACGTATGAGTGCTTTCTGGCGCATTATGTCCGCAAACGCCTCAAAAAATACGGGATTACGTCGGGGATTAAGGCTGTATTTTCGACCGAAAAAGTGCAGAAAGACTCGTTGATGTTGACCGATGGCAATAACTTTAAGCGGTCGGCTTATGGTACAATTTCTTACCTTCCTGCTACTTTTGGAAGTGTTTGCGCATCGGTGGTTATTCGGGAATTATTGGGTCAAAAAGTGCCGTTACACAAGAATCCTTTGAAAGAAAAAAAGAAAAAACAAGAGCAAAAAAAGGCGAAAAAAGCGCAAAACAAGTAACTTTGATTAATAAGTTGCGCAACCCAAGGCATGAGCTTTATCCTACATCTTGACCACGACGCTAAAACTCCCAAATACAAGCAAATTGTAAAGTCGGTGATTAGTTCGATTGAGCGTGGTGTTTTAAAACAGAATGACCAGCTTCCTTCTATCAACGAACTTAGCGAGGAGTACTACTTGGCGCGCGATACTGTTGAGAAGGCGTACAAAGAACTCAAAGCGCTTGGAGTGATTGATTCAGTGCGTGGAAAGGGCTTTTATATTTTAAATGAAAAGCCGAAACAAATGCGCGTGCTGTTGGTGATGAATAAACTTAGCGCGTACAAAAAAGCGGTTTATGAGGGGTTTGTAAGTACTCTTGGTGAACGCGCAGCAGTCACTCTGCATATTCACCACGGAAACGTACGCGTCTTCGACGACATTATGAAGGAAAGTCTCGGCCATTACCACTACTACGTGATTATGCCGCACTTCTACGACGAAGCCGACCGCGCTACGGTGCAAGCCATGCTCAAAAAAATTGCACCTAAAGAACTGATTCTGCTCGATCGTCAGTTCTCTGATTTTTTGGGAGAATACGCCAGCGTTTACCAAGATTTTACGGACGATATTTACGGCGCTTTGCAGTCGGGAATAGACCTACTGAGTAAATACCAGGAAATTGTACTCGTGTTTCCGCAGGATGTAAAATATCCCCCAGAAATTGTACGCGGTTTCCGCAATTTTTGTGCGCACTACCACAAACAAGGACGAATTATAGGCAAGGCGTCCGACGATGAAGTTCTCAAAGGCCATGCCTACATTGTTTTGGAAGATTCTGATTTGGCCGAATTAGTAAAAAAGACCAGACTACAAAGCCTGGTCTTAGGTGAAGAGGTAGGAATAGTATCTTTTAATGATACGCCTTTGAAAGAGGTCTTGGCCAATGGTATCACCGTTATCTCGACCAACCACAGCCAAATGGGACGTACGGCAGCGGAACTAATTTTAAAGGGGAAGATTATGAATATCAAAAACCCGTTTGGCCTGATTCGGCGCGGCTCCCTTTAAGACGCTGCTTTTTATTTTTACACTAACCCCTTCAACAAATCGGGAAGTAACCCGAAGAAAAGGGTGATAATCGTCGTTATGATAAGTACTAAACGGTAAAACTGTGGTACTTTGATAGAGCCAGCTTCGCCTTCGCGCATGTAAGCAGCAATGACGGCTTTAAAGTAATAATAGATACCAACGGCCGACATAAGGACTGCTACAACCAGAATCCACGTGATTCCGCGCTCTACTACACTTGAAAATACAAAGAACTTACCCCAGAAGCCAGCCGTAAGTGGGATTCCTGCAAGTGAAAGCATCGAAACTGTGAGAACAAAAGCCAATAGAGGGTTTTTCTTACCTAAGCCGTTGAAAACATTGAAATTTTCCTTCACTTCGTGCGAACGTACGCCTGTTTCTTTCCCAACAATCATCAATACGCCAAAAGCGCTGATAGTTGCCAATGAATACGCCAACGAATAAAACACAATGGCGTCTTGCGATTGGGCACTCATGGCCGTGAGGCTCAAAAGCAAATAACCCGCGTGCGAAATACTTGAATAAGCCATCATGCGCTTGAAGCTATTTTGATAAACGGCGGTGATGTTTCCAGCCAAGAGCGTCAAGACAGTAATACCTGCGAGGGTTGACCACCAGAAAGTATAAGCTCCTGAAAACGAACCAGAAAGCAAGCGATAAAGTGCCGCAAAACCCGCAGTTTTTACGATGGTTGACATGAAAGCCGTAAACACCGTTGGTGCTCCATCGTACACGTCGGGAGTCCAGAAATGGAAAGGCGCCGCCGAGACTTTAAAGAGCATTCCAATCAACAACATCAATAACCCAACGTACAACATCGGAGAAGGAGAGGGGTTGGTCAAAACGTAAGCTTTCAACGCGGTGAGGTTGAAAGAACCCGTTGCACCGTACAACAATGCCATCCCGAAAAGCATAATACCTGTTGCGAAGGAACCCATCAAAAGGTACTTAAGCGCAGCTTCGTTGGAACGTAAGTTGCGTTTGTCGCTTCCCGTGAGTACATACATAGAAACCGAAAGGATTTCAACTCCTACAAACAACATGAGCAGGTTTTCGTACCCAATCATCATAATAGCCCCCACCAATGAGAACAACATAATGGCGTAGTATTCGGCAGGTTGAGCTGACTCATCGTCAATAAAACCACGCGTAAGCGCAGCAATCAACAACGCCGAAAGCAATACAATACCTGAAAAAGCCATCGTAAGCTTGTTTTCGAAAAGCATCCCTTTGAAATACAACGATGGTGCATCGTTCCAGTTAGCGAAGTTGGCGATTAAAGTAAGAACCAATACCAAGAGAGTGGCAGGCAATAGTAAGTTTTTCGATTTCTGAAAACCCAAAAACAGAACCAAAAGGCCAAGTATGGAAAGAAGTATGATTGGAAGCATTTTGTTTAATTTTTCAATTTGAAACAGTGGCGGTTTACTGCTGCGCTACCTGTACGATGAAATAATCACTGCGGCGGACCGCTTAAAATAATTCTCAAATTAATAATGAATCATTTGTAATAGGTTACTTACCGCAGGTTCGGTCAATTTTAGGAATGAGTTAGGATAAAGCCCCATCCAAAAAACCATAATAACCAACGGTACCAATACCGCACGCTCACTGAATGACAAGTCGGCGAAGTGCTCGGTGAATGTGGACTTTGCACCAAACATAGATTTTTGGAATAAACGAAGCATGTACACCGCTCCCAAAATGATGGTAGTACCTGCTATTGCCCCTAGCCAAATATTTGACTCATATACCCCACGAAGCAATAAAAACTCACCTACGAAACCGTTGGTCAACGGAAGAGCTACACTTCCCAACATCAGAATCATAAAGTAAACTGTCAAGTGAGGGGTGCGTTGTGTAATGCCGCCCAATTGCTCGATGTTACGCGTTTTGGTACGAGAGAAAATGATTTCGATGATAAAAAACAAACCTACGACGTTGATTCCGTGTGCCAACATCTGAATCAACGCACCTTGGACTCCGCTGAGGGTTTGTGAAAATACCCCCGCCGACATCAAACCGACGTGAGCAAACGACGAATACGCAATGAGGCGCTTCATGTCGCGCTGTTGAATGGCGATGATAGAGCCGTAAACAATTCCAATGACCGACAAAACGATGGCCGTTGTTCCCCACGTTTGTAAACCCAACGGAACGATTGGCAACACAAAGCGAATCACCCCATAAACGCCCATTTTAAGCATGATACCCGCCAAAAGCATGGTCGCAGGTGTTGGGGACTCGGTGTAAGTATCGGGCTGCCAAGTGTGGAAAGGAAACACAGGCATCTTAATCGCAAAAGCAATAAAAAACGCCCAGAAAATCCAACCTTGTTTTTGGGCATCAAGGGCGAGTTTGTAGAAGGCCGAAATTTCAGAAGTATGCCCTTGCGCAGAAGTCGTTTGGTAGTACAAATACACCAACGCCACGAGCATAAACAAACTTCCGAAAATGGTATAAACAAAAAACTTGAAAGTGACTTTAATACGGTCTTCGCCGCCCCAAACTGCTGCCAAGAAATAAACAGGAATGAGAGCCGCTTCGAAGAATAAATAGAACAAGAATGCGTCGGTTGCGGTAAATACCCCCATCAAAGCAGCTTGCATGAAGAGGATAAGCGCATAAAACGTCGAAGCATTTTTGTAAGGCTGACGGAACGTCGAAAGAATAATAAGCGGCGTTAGGAAAGCCGTGAGCATCACAAGTAAAATGCTGATGCCGTCAATACCTCCTGCGAATGAAATCCCTGCCGATTGAATCCAAGGGTAACTGAAGCCAAATTGCTGGTCAGCGGTAGGTTGGAATTGGGCATAAATCACTACTGCCAAAACCAGTTCAATCGCTGCCCCAATCAGAGCTAACTGCTTTGCGCTGTTGTTTTTGGTAATCAATGTAATCACCCCTGCAATCAACGGAATGAGTATAAGTGAAAGAGTAAGCATATTAAAATGTCGATTTCAGAATGTTAAAAGAGTTCAGTTTCTATTTAAAACCTTCACTTTACTTTATTAAGAAATTCCACGCCAAAACAAGGACGATACCAATCACCATCGCAAATACGTAGAAGCCTGTTTCGCCCGTTTGCAACAAACGAAGACGCCCGCCTAGAAACTGTACTAAGCGACCTGCGCCGTTGACGATGACATCAATCAAGAACTCACCGAAGCTGTAAAGAATATCTGAAAGCTTGCTGATAGGCTTCACAAACACCGAATCGTATAACTCGTCGATGTAGTATTTGTTTTGAAGCACTTTGGGAAAACCTGTCACGTCTTTATCGGCCGCAGGAACTACGGCTTTACTAATAAACAAGCTATAGGCAAACCCAATGGCCAATACGGCCGCACCTACCGACACACCCATCAAAATGTATTCGGTGGAGTGGTCGAGGTGACCTTCAAAAAGCGTTGGGTTTACTTGTTTTGAGCCTTCAAACAACGGTGCCATAAAATGCCCCAATGCTTCGCCGCCGCCCAATACATGCGGAATGTTCATCAAACCACCCACGGCTGACAATACCGCCAACACCATCAATGGAAGGGTCATGGTAGCTGGAGACTCGTGCAAGTGGTGTTCTTGCTCGTGCGTTCCACGGAAGTGGCCAAAGAACGTTACAAACAACAAACGGAACATGTAAAAAGCTGTCATCATCGCGCCCAAGATTCCCAGCGCCCACATGATTTTGTTGTGCTCAAACACGTGTGCCAAAATTTCATCTTTTGAGAAGAAACCTGAAAGTGGGAAAATACCCGCAATGGCAAAAGTCGCAATCGTAAAGGTCCAGAAAGTAACGGGCAAATGCTTGCGCAAGCCACCCATGTTGCGAATGTCTTGCTCGTCAGACATGGCGTGAATCACACTACCTGCTCCCAAGAACAACAACGCCTTGAAGAAAGCGTGGGTCATAACGTGGAACATAGCCGAGGTGTAAGCCCCAACGCCCAACGCCAAAAACATATAACCTAATTGACTTACGGTAGAGTAAGCCAATACTTTTTTGATGTCGTTTTGATACAAACCAATCGACGCTGCTACCAAGGCGGTCAACAAACCAATGCCTCCCACAAAACCGAGGGTAGCAGGTGCCAATGAATAGAGCACGTTGGAGCGAATCACCATGTAGATACCCGCCGTCACCATCGTTGCGGCGTGGATAAGGGCCGATACAGGCGTTGGCCCCGCCATCGCGTCAGGAAGCCATGTATAGAGTGGAATCTGAGCTGATTTTCCCATAGCCCCCACAAACAACAAGGCTGTGATGGTTACAATCACCGTATCGTTGATGCCAAAACCGCCGTTGGCTGCTTTCCCGAATACTTCGAGGTACTCAACCGAGCCGAAGTGTTGGATAATCATAAAAATACCCAACAAAAAGCCCAAGTCTCCGATGCGGTTCATAATAAAGGCTTTGCGGGCAGCATTATTGTAGTTGGTTACTTTGTTCCAAAAACCGATGAGCAAGTAAGAACAAAGTCCTACACCTTCCCATCCGATAAACATAATGACGTAGTTGGAACCCATCACCAATAGCAACATGAAGAATAAGAAAAGGTTAAGGAAGGCAAAAAACTTCCCAAAGCCTTCGTCGTGGTGCATGTAGCCAATCGAATAAATATGAATCAACGAACCTACGCCCGTCACGACCATCAACATCAATAGCGATAATTGGTCAACTTGGAACGAAAAAGGAATCGTAAGTTGTCCAATTGAAATCCAATCAAAAAGTTTTACCACTTGAGGCTGACCGTCGAAGCTGTTCCATGCCAAGATGGAAATAATGAAAGCTCCCAACGTAGCGACCGAACCAATGACCCCCACTAGGCTCTTAGGAACGTGCCGAAAACCTATGCCATTAATGGTAAAACCAATAAGTGGCAACAAGGGTATAAGAATGAGTAAGGATGGAGACATATATTTTTGAAACGTTAGTGGTCAATTGTTAACTGTTTAGAAGCGGTGGCTGTTCAACGATTAACTATTAACGGATAACAAATAACAGCTTTTAATTACCATTTCAATTTATTCAAGAAACCAATGTCGATGGTTCGGGTATTGCGATAAATCATCACAATAATCGCCAATCCTACTGCCACTTCAGCGGCAGCAACCGCCATGATAAAAAATACAAAAACCTGGCCAACGGGGTCAGATTTATAGGTTGAAAAGGCGATAAGTAAGAGGTTAACGGCGTTGAGCATCAGTTCGACGCTCATAAAAATGATTAGCGCGTTGCGACGGGTCAACACCCCTAGAATGCCTATCACGAACAGTGTTGTAGCCAACAACACGTAGTTTTGGAGAGGGATAGACTGTATTACGCCAGGAATCGACGGTGTAGCTTGTGGAAACATATAGTAGTTAGGTCGAAAAGATGTCTGTTGGTGAAATAAGTCCCAAAAACGGGGGCAAATTTACTGAATAATCGTAGTTGCCCAAATTAGAAGTCTAAAAACTGCGCGTATTGGGAAAAGTCCTTTGTCTTTTTCGAGTTGTCCTCTTGCTATGCAGGGCATTGGTGGGGACAGGGGAGAAGAGACTAGGTAGGGTTAAAATTACTGCCGATAAGGTGAGCGGTACACTCGCGATATCAAAGAATCATTTATGAATATTTACGGGTAGGACCAATTACCCATCGCTTCAGTTTTTTTCCAAGTACTGCCGAGCCAAGCATCAAATAATTTGTCGCGAAGGCCAAGTGAGGGGAGTTGAGGGGCGTGTTGGGGCGCTGCCGACAATACCAAGTGAAAGCTGCCGCTGGCTGCGCCGCTTACAATATCGTCCACCGTGGCGACGCTCATAATCCACAAGCCGTGGGGAGTGAGGGGCTTTTTGATGTTGGAGGCCACCACCTCAATTTTTTCTTCGGCAATGTGCTCCATCAACTCCCACGAAGTCACTAATTCAAACTGAACGGGCGTTTTTTGGGGCTTGGGTTTGGATTAAAATGGCAAAATTTTCGGAGACATCGCAGGTAAACAAATTGTCGGGGATGGTGGAGTACTCTGCGCATTTAAATTTTTTTGAATAATCCCTTCCTTCCAGTCCGACGGCAAAACAACCGTCGTTTAGAGAGTCGCGGACGAACCCACCGCTCGCTCATCGCAATGACAAAAAAGGTATTAATTCGAAATACGCTTGCCTATTTTTTTTATAATAATCTGTAAATCAGTTACTTTTAGTAAAAGACAAATGCCAACGAAGACGAGGATGGCTAGGCTCGCAAGGCTGGTGCCAATAAAAAAACTGACCAGCTTGTTGTAGTGGCTGATGGCTTGCCAATAGCCTTTGGCCAACCAACCTACCCCAATGCTGACCAGAAAAGCAAACGTAATTTTGAGCACTTCAACTCGTTCATAAAAACCAAAATAAGCTTTTTTCTTCACCAATACAGTAAGAAGAGGAACAAGCGCCATAAACGTACTGTGGGTAAACAAATGTATCAGAACGCCCGTAAAACCGAAGGTTTGGATGATGACGTAGCTAAACAAAGCCGAAAGTACGTGAACCACGCTCCAAAAATAATACTGCAACTCAGGATTGGTAACTGAAACAGCCAATTTGCGGTAAATCATGTACGGCCCCGTGCAAATCATGGCGGCAAAAAACACGCACAAAAGTTGATAAACGCTTTCGACGTCTTGGGCGTTGAATTTTATGCCCCCCCAAAGCGTCCAAATCAAATATTGGCCTCCTGCTCCAAAAGGAATAAGTATCAAAAAGCCAATAAAATACGAAAAATTGAGGTTTTTGGCAACAAAGGCTTTCACTAATTGTCCGTTGTTTTGGTGAATCAGTCGGTTGATTTCGTTGAAAAAAACAGTGCTAACAGGAATCAAAAAGATGTTTGCCACTTTCCCGTAGATAAGTTCGGCATACCGAAATAGCGCGTACGTACCCGCAGGTAAAAGCGAAAGGGCAGCGTTAAAAATGAACGTATATACTTGTACACCACCCATGTAGGTCGATGTCGCTAGAAGGGTGCTAGACAGTTCGTGGAGGGGAAAGTGAGGGTTGCGAAAAAGCCACGTGTGGCAGTAACGAATGTGTTTTAAATAATAGACGACGGTGCCAAATTGGGCCAAAACACTGATAAAAAGAGCAGCGATTAGGCTGCGTATGTCGCCATTTCGTCCCCAAATGCAAAGAATAAGCACATGAACCAACTGTGAAATGGTACTAGTAAATTCGGTTTTCCCATAAATATTTTCGGCATTCAACATGCCTTGGAAAACGTTGGTGGCGATTTGTATGGGAAGCAAAAAACCTGTAAAACAGAAGATTTGCCATACCTGCTCTTTGGTCGTTAGTTTAAAGCCAGGAACAAGCAAGTTGATGACGTCGGTGCCGCTAGCAATAAAAACCACCACCAACACCAGCGCAATACCGACAATGTAGTTGGCCAAAGTGGCTACAATCGACATCGCAGCTTCGGCACTTACTTCGACTTTGGTACGATGATAGCGCGCCACTACGACCTCGACAAGCTGCCCAGTATTGACAAAGCGAGAAACGGACGTACCTAGTACCGAGGCGGCAAAAAAAGCCTCAATCTCCGAGGAAGTACCAAAAAAGTACACCATGAGGGTTGAGTTAATAATATTGAGAATCACATTTAGACTGTTGATACTCAGGAGGGTAGCAATATTTCGGTAGTCTAAACTCATTTCAATGTTTGCACTATTTTTTTACCCAACTGCTTCAACCAAAAACCAACGCGGTGCGAGAGGCTGTACAAATGTGGGTAGTCGATTTTTCGGTTGGCTACATACATCTCGTCTATGATATTAGTGCGCAAAGTAGTAAAATTTTCTTGGACATAACGGGGCGAATTATGAGGAGTTAATGCTACTTTCTCCATCCACAGTTCTTTATGTAAATCCAATTTTTTGTTCCTGAATTTAGAGATAGGAATGTGGTTGCAGCGCATACTTTGGGCAATCTCTTCGTCGGTCATTCCTCCGTGCGGAAATGTCCTGAATTTGCGTAAAATATGCTCTCGGCGGTAGCAATACGAATACTCAAAGACTAGCGTACGTTCCCATTCGGTCACGGCTCCGATGTAATCAGAACGAAGAAGCCCCATACCTATGTTGCCCGTGGCTTGGGCGAGGCGTTGTACTGTCACGATGGGCGTAGCTCGAACGGCATTCCACAGGTTGTCGTAGTCGTACCAAAATCGACGACGTGGGACTTGAACCAAGCCGTCGTTGGCAGCGGTGAGTTGGGTAGTTAAAAAAGTAAAATTATCGGAAAAAGAATCGAAATCAATTACTTCGTCGGCATCCGAAAGAAGCACCCAAACGTCGGATTCGTGGCCGTATTTTTCTACAATGTATTTTTGAGCCAACGAACGCTGACGGCGTTCCGAAGCCATGCCTTGGGTATCAATGTCTTTGCGTGTGTAATCAATGGCAGGGTACTGTAACGAAGCCGAAATGAGATGAATACGGTCGCGAAACGGAGCAAAACGCTCGTCGGAGTCAAGTACTTGTTGGGCAAAAACGCCTTTGTATTCTCCTTGAAATGTGTACTCATTTTCAACAATGACCCACTCCGTAATGTAGTCGCTTCCAACGATAAATTTAATGAGAAGCACTTCTTTTTCGTGGGGCTCGCTAAATAAAAAAGTATCAATAATCTTTGTCATAAGCCAGTTAAAACGGCAAAAAACTGCGTGTAAAAGCGTAAAAGAGGGTGCCAAAACAACGTGTTTATTCCCCGAAACGTATGCGTGTTTGAGAAATCGTGGTGTAAGTGGGGTACAAAATGGGCTTTTCCGCAATTTTTAACCAATTGATTTCATACTCGTCAAACGATTGTACACAGTCGTAGACCTCAGCTTCTAGTCCCTGTCGGAAATAGCTGTGTTGCTTTATCATCAAGAGAATGAGGTCGGTATGTTGGCGGGTTTTGAGGTAATGTTTGGCAGTCACCAATGTCATTGCCGAAACGCCAGTTCCCACAACTACCGCAATGATTTGTCCTGCTTTTCCCCCTAATAATGCTCCGTAAGAACCCAAAAATGCCAAAATATTGAAAGGTAAAAGCGGTAAATTACTCAACAAAAATAAACCTTCGGAATGTTGTTGGCGCATTATATAAAAGTAACTTCCACAGGTGATGATACCGCAACTACCCTACCCATTGTTCAAAAGGGCGACGTTCAAAGAAGAGGATTAAAAGTCCAAATGGGCCAAATCATAAGTCCGTTGCCGTTAGTAAAGGTAGCGGCAATGGCAAAGAGGAGCGACCAGTACCATTGTGTCGGACGAGTAACTAACAAAATACTGAATGTAACAGGGACGAATACCCAGATATTGGACCATAACGCCATCGCCCATAAGGCTGTAACGGAATATTGAGGATTAAGAAAGACAAAAACCACCAACAAAAAATAAGGAACAGGATAGCACTCAGTCGGGACAAAGATGGATTAAAGTACTGCTAACAAAACCAACAAGAGGGTATTTCCCCAAAGAATCAAGGCCGCAATGTTGAGGTGTACTGTCAAACCATAACTCACCCAACTTACTATTGAGTCATGGAAATAATATGCTCGTTATGAGGAAGCAAGTCGGTTAAAAAGAGTTTTATCGCCATTGGGTCGTTCAATTTAAAATGTTTTCAAATCGCCTTCGTAACTTTTGTCATATCGACGCAGGAGATATCTAAAGCCATATCGTTTGTTGGGTTGCGTAAAACTGCGCTTCTTTATTTTCGGTCCAATGCACTAAAAACAGCTGATATTTTACCTTAGGAAGTTGACAAAGAGCCAATTCTCCCTCAAAACCAGACTGAAAGTAGGTTCGTAGCTGAAAAAACTGCATGGGCTTGTTTTTGAGCGAAGTGGTAGGAAATAAGTATGTGTGTTGGTCGCTTTTTAATGCCCAGAACCACTTGGCGTTTGGCGTAAGCTCAAACTGAGGTGTGGTTGATTTGACGGTATAGACTTCCGCACATCGACTTGTATCAGCCGACATATCAATGTTCAACGTAACGGGTGCCAAGGGTAATTTTTTTGATGAGCTAGGCCATTGAGCTGAAGCAAAGCTTGTAAGGTCTCCTTTCAGGAGTTTTTTTGTCAAAGTTTCCTGAAAAATACGGGCAAATTCCTGAGGAGCAGGCATCTCCACATAGAGTGTATTGTTGTACTGCATGTTGTAGGCGTCGGTAAAAAAACGCTGCTTGTCCATGTAGCGATACCCCCAGTCGCGGTAGTACGAAAAAATACCCACCACAAGGCTCGTTGCCATTGTCCCTGCAAAAAGCCAGTTTGCTTGGCGTTTGGGATGTAAATAAACCATACCACTCAAATACACGAGCGTAACTGCCAAGGCGGAGTAATGCCGATAGCGCCCTAAATACATGGCATCTAGTCCAACGGGTTCGGTGCGTAAAATGGAAACGCCTCCCCCTGTCGCAAGAATGAACAAAAAGAAAACAAGCATCCGAAAATGGAAAGAAGTGCCGTACGAAGGCTTTTTCCATTGGCCCCAATTAATTACCATGAGCGCGGCCACGAGTGTAAATCCAAGTCCTAGTGCTACTTTTTTGAGGCTTCCTGAAATAAAATCGCCGTAGTTTCCCACGAAAATCATGCTTCCTAGCAGCCATTTCAACGGATTTTTTTGAACTCCGTAAAAATCATCAGGAATCCCGAGCGATTTGGCCCATTGGTAAAACAAAACGGCAGCAATGCTGGCGATGCCCCACGACACCAGGCGTTTTGAGGCGGCTCTTTGAAACACTAATACCACAAATCCAATCAATAAGACTAAAAGGCCGTTGCCATTGGAAAAGGTGGCAGTCAGCCCAAGGAAAAAGGCCAAACCAAAGCGCCAAAATTCTTTTTTCTCCGAAATCAATAAATTCAGCGATTCAACTGCCAGCCAAACCACAATGAGGTTAGACCAAAGTGCCATTGGCCAGAGGGCTGTTTCAGAAAATTGAACCTGAAAAAGAACGAAAGGGACAGGCAAAAAAAATAAGGGAGGAAGCTGGGCTTGTTGAGCCAAATGGTACAAAAGCCATAAAAGCCGTACCCAAAAGAGGTTGCCGAGCAAAATCATCATTTTCAAGTCTACCTGCCCCGTTAGGGCTACTTGGCAGTATGCAATGAGTTTAGTAGGAAGAATCACGTGTTCACGAAATGGAACGAAGAGCAGTCGGCCTGCTTCGGGAGCAAACGGAAAGGCACGATTGACAAAAGCCAAAATTGCAGGGATGTCGTCTTCGTTGGGAAAAGGAGAGCTAAAATGATACGTGTACCAAAGAAAAAGGAGAACAGGAAGGCTACCTACGGCTAAAATGGCTACTTTTTTGAGCATGGTGAACAACGTTTTTCAAAAGAAGGTGTTACTCAAATCGGACACATTCGACCTGATTCATGGTATCTTCGGCTTTGCGAAAACCAGCAAGGTCGTCGATGTCGATAGCATACTCAAAAGGTAATACATAGGGAAGAATAGGATCCCCTGACATGGATTTTTTCTCTAAAATAACGTGCGGACGAATGACGTCGAGGTTCCCGATGTGCCAGTATACAGGCGGGAGTTTTTGACGAGGCTCGTTGTAAAATTCAGGAAGGGTAGGATGGCTCAAAAGAGGCTTCATCGTGGCCGTTTCGGGGTCATACACCCACATTTTGTAAGGAGTAATGGGCGACGGAGTAATGGTACGGATGCTATCGGCTTCGGGAGTATTCCAAAGAGTTTGAATGGCTTCGTCGATGTGGCGAACCGATCGAACTGGCGACGTAGGGCGCAATTGCACCACGAGGTCGGGGCGGTAGCCTTCGTTTTCCCACAACCAATTGAGGGCGTGCGTAAATACGTCAAAATCGGTACTCAACTCTTGGGCAAACTCGGCGGGGCGGATAAAAGGCACTTCTGCTCCGTACTTTTGGGCGGCGTTGGCAATGGCTTGTGAGTCGGTCGAAATAATAGTTCGGGTAATGGATGGGGTTTCGAGGGCAGCTTTGACACTATAAGCGACCAAGGGATGCCCCGCTAGCGGCAATAAGTTTTTATTGGGCAGCCCTTTGCTACCGCCTCGGGCTTGAATAATAGCTAAAACGTTTGGTTGCGCCATAAAAATTAGGAGGCAATAGGAGTTGTACTGAAGCATTTCGTAGTGGTTTTTACAAGCCGACGGAACTTTGATAAAATCGGGTTGAAGGGCGGCGATTTCTCTGGCCCAAGTGATGTCCCATACCGAGGTAGCATAGCCGATACCGATTGACTCGGCGTACTCTTTGAGGTCAGCGTGTTGTTCCCACGTAAATTCTAAAAATTCTCGGTGCGCGCCCTAGGTATTTCCGTAAGCGTTGTAGGGTATGATTACATCGTATATTTGCATAAAAATTCGCAGGAACTTTTTTCCTAGAATTCAGTTACAATGATAGGTATTTTAATGAATATGAATCAATCTGTGTCGCAACCTAATTTGAGTACTTCCAAAAATATTGGTAAAACGGGGGTTTTTATTGTAAATCTCGGTACGCCTGATAGCCCCAACACGCCCGATGTCCGTAAATATTTACGTGAATTTTTGATGGATGGCCGAGTGATAGATATTCCGTTTATTCCTCGTTTTTTGTTGGTCAATGGCATTATTGCGCCTTTTCGTTCCCCAAAATCAGCCAAAACGTACAAAGAAGTATGGCTACCAGAAGGGTCGCCGCTGAAAGTGTATGGGTTGGCGGTAGAAAAAATGCTGCAAGAAGCATTGGGCAACGATTATGTAGTCAAACTAGGGATGCGCTATCAAAACCCAAGTATTGAATCACGATTGATGGAGTTTCAAAAAATGGGCTTGACCGAAATCATCGTCATTCCATTTTTTCCCCAATACGCTTCTGCCACGACGGGTTCGGTGTACGAAGAAGTGATGCGGGTACTTTCTAAATGGCAGGTAATGCCTGCTGTTAAGTTTGTCAATCAGTTCTTATCGCATCCTAAGTTTTTGGCAGGGTTTGTTCAAAACGCTCAAAAATACCTCCAAGCACACCAGTACGACCATTTTATTTTTAGTTATCACGGTTTGCCTGAACGCCAGATTCGGAAGGGAGATTGTACCAAGGAAGTTTGCAAACTTGGTAGCTGCTGCGATACCCTGCACGCTATGAATCAGCACTGCTACCGCGCACAGTGTTTTGAAACGACTCGTTTGTTGGTAAAAGCCCTTAATATTCCCGAAGGAAAATATACGACCTGTTTCCAATCACGGTTGGGTAATGACCCGTGGATTAAGCCCTACACTGAAGACGTTATCAGAGAGCTTCCCAAGAAAGGACTCAAAAGCGTTTTAGCTTTTTCTCCTGCTTTTGTAGCCGATTGCCTCGAAACGACCCTCGAAGTGGGCGAAGAATATAAAGAAGTATTTGAAAAAGAAGGAGGTGAACATTGGGATTTGGTCGAAAGCCTCAACGATAGTCCAATTTGGGTAGAAACGTTGGTGGATTTGGTCAAAACCAGCTAGTATCCGTGTTAGTGGTTACTTACAACCACGCTCTCGCTTAAAAGTAGTTGCTCCAAACATGATGAGTTTGACAGATGAGTTGGCTTTTGTTCTAGTAATTTGGAATAATTGTTAATCTTCTGATTTCATGCAACACCAACGACGTTTGTTCCTCACATTTTTATTCTTTATTGTATTTCATTATTCCCAAGCCCAAGCTCCACCCCAGTGGCAGGAAGTTCATCCGGGCATTTGGAAAGCCACGGCGGGTAAGCCTGAGAAAATCAGTTTGTTGGGCGCGGTAGGTGCCAAACCCAACCTGACAGCACTGGCGGCTTTACCCAAAGCGCCGTTTCCACTGGCAAAAAACGACATCAGCGTGCGGGTCATCGACGGCAAAACGTACCTGCGCTTTCCGCTCGAGGAAGGCGAGCAGCTGTTTGGGCTGGGTCTGAATTTCCAGACCGTCAACCAGCGCGGACGAATCATGGAGCTGCACGTCGACCACTATGGCGGTAAGGACAATGGCCGCACCCACGCCCCCGTGCCGTTTTATGTCTCGTCCAAAGGCTACGGTGTGCTGGTGGATGCGGCTCGTTACATCACGGTTTATGCAGGTACTGCCGTGCGGACTGATGCCAAACACCCGCCTGTTCTGCGCGACCGCAACACCGACAAAAAATGGGAGGCTCAGCCGTATTCTGATGCAGTTGAAATGCTCGTTCCCGCCGAAGGCGCGACCTTATACGTTTTTGCGGGGCCAACACCGATGAATGTAGTGCAGCGCTACAACCTCATGAATGGCGGCGGGTACTTGCCCCCGAAATGGGGTTTGGGTTTTACCCAGCGCGTTCCGACGCTGTATTCGCAGGACGATATTCTGAAAGAAGTACAAAGCTTTGAAGAACACAACTTCCCGCTGGACTTTATCGGCGTTGAGCCGGGTTGGCACAGCATGGCCTATCCGTGTACGTTTGAATGGGAAAAAACGCGTTTCCCCGACCCCAAAGGTTTCTTAAAAAAACTGGCCGACAAAGGAATCAGCGCTAATCTCTGGATGAACCCGTACGTGTCGCCCGTTGGGACGTTGTACCCCAAAATCAAACCGTTTACGGGTTCGCATACGGTTTGGAACGGTATTGTCCCTGATTTTACTTTACTTCAGGCTCGTCAACTGTTCAAGCAACATTTTATGAGTCAGCACCTGAACATCGGGGTAGGCGGCTATAAAATCGACGAGGTGGACGGGTACGACAACTGGATTTGGCCCGATGTTGCCACCTTTCCGTCGGGAACGAGTGCAGAGCAAATGCGACAAACCTACGGGTTAATGGTGCAGCAGATGACGGGTAGTTGGTTTAGGGAAATCAACAAGCGGACGTACGGGCTGGTGCGGGCATCAAACGCGGGAGCGAGTAGTTTTCCGTATGTGATTTACAATGATTATTATAGCCACAAGGATTTTATAACGGCATTGGTCAACAGTAGTTTTATCGGTGTGCTCTGGACGCCCGAGGTTCGTGCGTCCAAAACGGCTGAAGAATGGGTGCGGCGGATGCAGTCGGTTTGTTTTTCGCCCATGGCCATGCTCAATGCGTGGGCTGATGGTACCAAGCCGTGGTCGTTTCCTGAGGTGGAGCAGGCCGTGAGCGATGTTGCCAACCTGCGTATGCAACTGCTACCGTACCTGTATTCAACCTTTGCGCAGTATCGGTTTGAGGGAAAACCGCCGTTCAGGGCGATGAATCTGGTCGAGGGTTTTGGGTTTAAATCGGTGACGTTGGCAGGAACGTTTGACGCGACAGCCAACCCGTACGCTATGAGTATCAAAAAAGACATCAAAGACCAGTACATGATGGGCGATTATCTGTTGGTGGCGCCGATGTTTGCGGGCGAAAAAAGCCGCGAAGTCTATCTGCCGCAGGGTAAATGGTACGATTTCTACACGGGGAAAGAGGTTGGCGAAAATCAGGTAATTACCGTCACGCCTGCCCTAGATAAAATTCCGTTGTTTGTGAAAGACGGTGGCCTGATTCCGATGGTGCCACCGCACCGACAGGCACCAAAAACGGGCGAAATACTTCCGCTGACCGTTCGGCACTACGGGACGGCAGCAGGTAGTTTTCAGCTGTATGATGATGACGGAACGACCTTTGACTTCGAAAAAGAGGCTTACTCCTTTACCCGACTTACAGTTTCCAGAATGGTCGATGGTAAACTCAAAGGCGACATGGCCGCTCCTGCTACTGGCAAACCCTTTGGCTATTCTAAAGAAATTAAATGGGAGTTTATGACTCCGTAAAATCTGACGTTCTCTAATGAAACACATTTCTGTACTAAGCCGCAAAATCTTGCGGCTCTACGTGATTTTGGCTGCTTTGACAGCACATGCCCAACCCCAACCCCGTTACAACCAACCTGCCACCGTTGACTGGTTGGTAACGCCCGTTACCCAAAAGGCCGAAGTCATTACCGAGGGGAAAAACATCATTTTGTACAACGGTCTGGTCAAACGCGTTTTTCGTATCGAACCTAACGTGGTTTGTATTGATTACAAAAATCTGTCGAATGGTCAACAGCTTTTACGGGCCGTTAAGCCCGAAGCCAGAATTGTGGTCAACGGCAAAACGTACAATATCGGCGGATTGAACGGGCAAAAAGAAAATGCCTATTTGTTGCCCGAATGGGTCGATAAATTTATGGTAGGGAAAGAAGATTTTGTGGCAACGGGTCATTCAGTATCGGAAATAAAACCGTTTGTGAACTGGAAAGCCAATTCGTGGGCGGCGAAGACGAAAGCCCCATCGGGCAAGGTGCTGTCCTTCCGTTACAAAGCGCAGGCCGAATCTGTAAAAGGGTTGGAAGTGACAGTAAATTACGAGCTTTATGACGGTATTCCGTTGATTGTCAAGTGGGTATCTGTTGAAAATAAACAAAATGCCGAACTAAAACTGAACCGCGTGGTCAATGAGGTGCTGGCGTTGGTGGAAGAAGAAAGCGCCGTAGTGGGTAAGCCTGAAGAAATGAAAAAACAGCATGGCATGTACGTAGAAACTAACTACGCCTTCAACAACGCCATGCGCTACGATATCAGCGACCAGACCACACACTGGAAGATTGATTCGACTTATACCTCGCAGGTAAACTACAATTTTGAAACGCCCTGTTTGCTCGAAGTGTATCCCGAAAAAGCCCCAGGTATTGATCTCCAGCCCAATGAGGTGTTTAAATCAGTGCGGACGCATGAGTTGCTGATGGATAGTTATGACCGTCAGCGGCGAGGGCTGATGATTCGTAAAATGTACCGAACCGTGGCCCCTTGGACGACCCAAAATCCGATTTTTATGCACTTAGTGAGCAAAAATGATCAGGAAGTCAGAAGCTGTATTGACCAATGCGCAGCAACAGGTTACGAAGCGGTCATTCTGAGTTTTGGCAGCCACCTGAATATGGAAGACAGCACGGCCAAAAACATCGCTCGCTGGAAGGAACTGGCCGATTATGCGCATAGTAAAAAAATTCTACTGGGGGGGTATTCACTGTTCAGTAGCCGCCGCATTAGCGACGAAGACGACGTGGTGAACCCGAAAACGGGTAAACCAGGTGGTGCGTTTTTTGGCCATGCTCCTTGTTTTGGCAGTAAATGGGGATTGGCCTACCGCAATAAAATCAAGTACTTTTTTGCAAAAACAGGGTTTGACATCTGGGAAAACGACGGCCCCTATCCGGGCGATGTGTGCGGGTCAACCGTACATCCAGGCCACAAAGGGCTGGACGATTCGCAGTGGCGGCAAATGGAAATTCAGAAGGAACTCTACCGCTGGCTGAACGAAAGAGGTGTGTATATCAATGCCCCCGATTGGTATTTTCTGGACGGTACGCACAAAATCGCTATCGGGTATAGGGAAGTGAATTTTTCGTTATCGCGTGAGCAGCAGCGTATTCTGAACCGTCAGAATATCCATGATGGAACGATGGAGAAAACCGGGGCCATGAGTTGGGGCTTTGTGCCGTTGACACGTTATCAGGGCGGTGGCCCCGAGGCGGTGCTGGAGCCATTGAGTGAGCATTTGACGGATTATGAGCAACTGATGGTGCAGTATTACGGGGCGGGCGTGCAGGCTTGTTACCGTGGTCCGCGCCTGTACGATACCGAAACCACCCGCCAACTAGTGTCGAAAACGGTGGCGTGGTACAAGCAGTACCGCGACATTCTGAACGCCGACATGATTCACCTACGCCGCGCCGACGGCCGCGACTGGGATGGTTTTATTCACGTGGATCCGCAACAGAAAAATAAAGGCTTTTTAATGCTGTATAACCCGACCAAAGAGCGTATCACTCGGACAATCAACGTTCCGCTGTATTACACAGGCTTGACGTCGGCTGCTACGTTTAAAGAAAAAGGGGCAACGGCTCAAAAATACCCCCTCAACCGCAACTACGAAGTATCGTTGACCGTCACAATTGACCCTGAAAGTTATAAGTGGTTTACAGTGGAGTAAGCCAGTTAGGGTATTATCAAAGGCTTCTTCGAAATCTTTGATGATACCCTAAAACCTTTGTAATCGCTTATGATAGTTTTTGCCCCAACAACTGATTGACAACTTTCGGGTCGGCACTGCCTTTTGATTTTTTCATCACTTCGCCCACAAACAAGCCCATCAAGCCTTTTTTGCCTTTTTTGAATTCTTTTACCTTGTCGGGCATCGACGATAGTACCTCATCCACAATGGTTTCCAGCGTACTAGCGTCGCTGTTTTGTAGCCAATTGTTTTGTTGGGCTACATCAAGTGGCGATAGGGATGGGTTTTCGAGCAATACAGGAAGTAGTTTTTGTGAAGCGGTGGTATGACTTACTTGATTGTTTTCTACCAATTTAATGACTTCAGCCAATTGAGCGGGCGAAAGCGGGAACTGTTCGGCCGTAGCGTCGTTGTTTTCGTTAAGAAAAGTCTTTACGGGACCCAATACCCAGTTGGCAGCTGCTTGGTAATTACCACAAGCGACTCCGAGTGCTTCAAAGTAAAACGCTACGTCTTTCGTGTCAACGAGGGTAGTGGCATGGCCTGCCGAAAGCCCGTAGTGAGTCGTAAATTTTTCGAATAAAACGCGTGGCAACGGAGGCATTTCGGCTTGGATTTGGTTCATCCATTCGTCCGAAATAAATACGGGAGCCAAATCTGGTTCGGGAAAATAACGATAATCGTTCATCGTTTCCTTTAGTCTCATTCCCGATGTTTCGCCCGTTTCGGGGTCAAACATCCGTGTTTCTTGCAAAATCGTCTCACCGTTTTCCACCATTTGTACTTGACGAGGGAACTCGGTTTCTACGGCTTTCATGACGTTTCGGATGGAGTTCATGTTTTTGACTTCCACCTTTGTGCCAAATTCAGTTGCCCCTTTCAAACGCACCGAAATATTCAAATCGCAGCGGAGGGAGCCTTCTTCCATGTTGCCGTCGCAAATGTCAATAAAACGAACTAATTGGCGAACGGCTGTTAAAAATGCACCCGCTTCTTCGGCCGAACCGATGCAAGGGTCGGTAACCATTTCAATCAATGGTGTTCCTGCGCGGTTGTAGTCAAGCAAGGTATCCGTAGCGGCGCCATCGTGTACCGATTTTCCCGCATCTTCTTCTAAGTGAATGTGGTGAATTTTTACCGTCCGTTCCACGGTTTTTCCTGCTTTATCTTTGAACGAAACAGGAATCCCGCCGCCTACGCAGATAGGTGCTTTGTCTTGCGACAACTGATAGCCCTTTGGTAGGTCGGGATAGAAGTAGTTTTTACGGTCAAAAATCGTGTGGCGAGTGATTTCGCACCCACACGCAATCCCCATCCGAACAGCGTATTCAACGGCTTTTTTGTTCAATTTGGGAAGTGTCCCTGGGTGAGCCAATGTAATGACACTGATATTGGTGTTGGGCTCGCTACCAAATTGGTTGGCGTCGGCCGCAAAAATTTTGGTTTGGGTCTGTAACTGACAGTGTACTTCTAAGCCGATTACGATTTCGTATTTGGCGAGTACTTCGGGCGATAGTGTAAGCGTTTCGGTCATTTATCTTCAGAATAGCCCCCCGTTACTTTTCGGAAGGCGTCGATGATTTCTACAAAGTGAAGGTTATCTGTATGCAAAATTAAAGAGTTCAGATAAACTATATCAGAATAGTCATTAATAGTGGTATCTACTTTAACAAATTGGCTATGCTCTTGCCCGATGACGAGTATCAGCAGTGTCACAGATGTACACTATGATTCGTTGTTTATCCGAAAAAAATGATAGAATATTTCTGCAATTGTACGTTTTACTTTTTTGTCAAAAGGAACTAATGTTTCAGAACTTTTTTAATTACTTTAATAACAGATTCAAAAACGTTTTCGGCAAAAGGATAAGATGTCTCAAATAGATAAGGGGTCGGTCTAAAGCTTACTGCATATAATGATACGATTACTCGTTTTAAAAAAGTAATAGGTATATTATACTACTTCGGCATAAAATGCATAATACTGATACATAGGAATATTACATTTTACGAATTTGGTTCACCAATTACCGTTTGCTTGCCAACATTCTCTTCGCCCAAGCTACTGCCCGCTCTTGGCGCAACCGCCCCTCTGTTTTTGCGATAGTTTCCATGGTTTATTGGATTTTTTTACAAAGATAGTGATTCGAGATGTAAAAATTTCTAATAGTATGCTTGCATACTATTTTTGTTTGTTCTAATTTTGTATGCAAGCATAACAACAGTTTAAAAATTCCTGAAAAACCATGACAACCGTAGAAAACCGTGCCAGTATCAAAGGTGGAGAATTCTTGATTAAAGATACGGAAGCCTCTCAAGTGTTTATTCCCGAAGAGTTTACCGAAGAACAGTTGATGATTGCGCAATCGTGCCGTGACTTTTTAGCGACCGAAATTTGGCCACGCGTCGAAGAAATCGACAAGGCGAAGTCTCCTGAGCTGATGTCGTCGCTGCTCGATAAAGCGGGAGAGCTCGGCTTGTTAGGAACGGCAGTTCCTGAAGAGTACGGCGGATTTGGAATGAATTTTAATACCTCAATGCTCGTAGCGGAAGCGACGGGAGCGGGGAATTCGTTTTCGGTGGCCTTATCGGCACACACGGGAATTGGGACATTGCCCATCGTGTATTACGGAAACGAAGCCCAAAAATCGAACTACTTACCAAAGTTAGCTTCTGGCGAATGGAAAGCGGCATATTGCTTGACCGAACCCGATTCAGGCTCGGATGCCAATTCGGGTAAAACCAAGGCAGTGTTGAGCGAAGACGGAAAAAGCTACGTGCTCAACGGCCAGAAAATGTGGATTACCAACGGTGGCTTTGCTGACGTATTTATTGTATTTGCCAAAATAGACGAAGGCGGAAAGACGGATAAAAACCTGACGGCTTTTATTGTAGAGAAGACATTTGGCGGCATTACGATGAACGAGCCTGAGCACAAAATGGGTATCAAAGGCTCGGACACGCGCCAAGTTTTCTTTAATGACTGCCATGTACCCGTTGAAAATATGCTTTCTGACCGTGGAAACGGATTTAAGATTGCCGTAAATATTCTCAACATTGGTCGTATCAAATTGGCGGCGGCTACCATGGGTGGAGCAAAACAAGTAGCGGCTCACGCGGTACAATATGCCAACGAACGTAAGCAATTTGGAACAGCGATTAGTAATTTTGGTGCTATTAAACACAAATTAGGTGAAATGGCCGTGAAATTGTACGCTACTGAGTCGGCTTCATACCGGGCAGGGCAAAACATTGACGATGCCATTGAAGACCTCAAAGCAAAGGGCGTAAACGACGCCGAAGCGAAATTGAAAGCTTTGGAGCAATTTGCGATTGAGTGCGCGATGATGAAAGTACACGGCTCCGAAGTGCTTGATTTTGTGGTAGATGAAGGTGTTCAAGTATATGGTGGTATGGGCTTTTCGGCCGATGCGCCTATGGATCGTGCGTACCGCGATAGCCGTATCAATCGCATTTTTGAAGGGACTAATGAAATCAACCGCATGTTGACGGTCGATATGCTTCTCAAGCGTGCCATGAAAGGTGAACTCGATTTGATGGGGCCTGCGATGACGGTGGCCAAAGAAATCATGTCGATTCCTGATTTTAGCAGCACCGACGATGAAGTGCCGTTTGCCGCCGAGAAAAAAGTGATTAAAAACTTGAAAAAAGCGGCGTTGATGGTAGCGGGGGCGGCCGTTCAGAAGTTTATGATGAAGCTTTCGGAAGAGCAAGAAATCTTGATGAACGTAGCCGATATGGCCATCGAAATTTATGCGGCAGAATCAGCCGTTTTGCGTACCGAAAAACTGATAGGTATTAAAGGTGAAGCGGCTTGTGCGTTGCAGAAAGACTTGGCGATGTGCTACTTGCATGAGGCCGTTGAAAAAGTAAACAGCGCAGGAAAAGCGGCAATTATGTCGTTTGCAGAAGGTGATGAACTTCGCGTGATGCTTATGGGCTTGAAACGTTTCACGAAAATTGAGCCGTTCAATACCAAAAATGCGCGTCGTCGTATTGCTGATGCGATGATTGCGGAGAACAAATACGTTTTTTAAGTTATAACATAGTTACACTTTAAGCTAAGAACCAACTAGTTGACTAAGCCGTGCCTCGATTGAAGCACGGCTTTTTTTATGAGTTTAACAACTTTTCCACTACTTCGGGAAAATGTTTGTGTTCCAATACTTGCACTTTTTTAGCAACGTCCTCGGGTGTATCGGTGGCAGCTATGGGGCAAGAAGCTTGGAAAATAATGGCTCCTTCGTCGTAGCGCTCGTTGACGTAATGAATTGTAATGCCCGACTCCGTCTCTTGGGCCGCTACCACGGCTTCGTGTACAAAATGACCGTACATGCCTTTTCCGCCGTATTTGGGAAGAAGCGCAGGGTGAATATTGACAATTTTATTAGGAAACGCCTGTACCATACTTTCGGGAATCAGCATCATAAAACCCGCCAAAACTACAAGGTCAATGGCCTGTCCTTGGAGAAGTTCAACGATGCGAGCCGACTCGTAAAAAGTGGTACGGTCGAATACCAACACAGGAATATGCAAACGCCGTGCGCGAGTAATGACGCCCGCTTGGGGGTTATTGGTAAGAATCAACGAGATTTCGACCTGGCTATCGGAAGCAAAGTGTTCAGCGACTTTTTCGGCATTAGAACCCGAGCCCGAAGCAAAAATGACAATACGTTTTTTGGTCATGAGAGGTGAGTTTTGAGTTACTTGCGGGGGCAAAGTTAGCTTTTTGTAGGGGTTGATGCGCTATTATCCCCTATTATCCCCTAATTTCGCTGTCAGTTGTTAGTTTTGATTGATTTTTAGACACTATGCAAATTCTTGAAGTAGGTACCGATGCTGCCCGTCAGCGCGAGTTTTTGATGTTACCCGTGCGGCTTTATAAAAATAATCCCTACTGGATTCGCCCGCTCGATAAAGATGTGGAGGATACGTTTAACCCCGATAAAAATAAATATTTTAAGGGGGGTGCTTGTGTTCGGTGGATTGCCGTGGACGACCAAGGACAAACCATCGGAAGGGTGGCGGCGTTTGTCAATGAAGGAACGGTTTTGAAAGGAAACGACCAACCGACGGGCGGAATGGGCTTTTTTGAGTGCATCGAAGACCAAGCAGCGGCGTTTGCACTTTTTGATACCTGTAAAAATTGGTTACAAGCACAAGGCATGGAGGCCATGGATGGGCCGATTAACTTTGGTGAACGCGACCGTTTTTGGGGACTCTTGACCGAAGGTTTTGACAAAGAACCTCTTTACGGAATGGGGTATCATTTGCCGTATTATCAAACATTCTTTGAAGCGTACGGATTTCAGACCTACTTTAATCAGCTTACGTTCTTTTTGCACATGTTCAAAGAGAAATTTATGGAGCGGGTAAATGGGGTGTTTTTTGAACGGGCAGAGCGGATTTTAAACAACCCAGAGTTTTCGTTTAAACACATTGACAAAAAGCAGTTGGGGCAGTTTGCGGAAGATTTTCGGACAGTATACAACAAGGCTTGGGCAAAACACCTCGGTACCGACGATATGACTTCCGAAAAGGCAAAAGCTATTATGCAGCGGATGAAGCCCATCATGGACGAGGAAATGATGTGGTTTGGTTACCGAGAAGGCGAACCCGTGGCGTTTTTTATTATGCTTCCTGAACTGAATCAAATCTTCAAACACGTCAATGGTAAATTAGATTTGATAGGGAAAATCAAGTTTTTGTACCACAAACTACGGAAGAAAAACTACAAAGCCTTCGGGGTGATTTTTGGCGTTATTCCTGAATATCAAGGTCGAGGAGTGGAGTCGGCTATGGCCCTTGCTTCAACGCGCGTGGCTTGGCGTCCTAATTACCAATATACCGAACTTGAATTTAACTGGATTGGCGATTTTAATCCTAAAATGGTGCGCTTTGCGGAGCTTTTGGGAGGCGTACCTCATAAAATTCATACGACTTACCGTTACCTTTTTGACCGTACTAAAGCGTTTAAACGTCATCCGATGATTTAGCGTTTGCCGATAATAACGATAGGCGTGGGGTTATGAGCAACCACACGCACAGTGTGGAGGGTTGCTTACAACCCTCTTTTTTTATCGCTACGTTTAATAGTTTTGAGCCAATCTTCTACTCCTTTGCGAATTTGCTTCGCCATTTTTTTGCGAAAATTATCGTCGGTCAACAGCGCTTCGTCGTCGGGGTGACTCATAAACGCACCTTCAACGAGTACATTTGGATATTCGATGGGGCTATTTAGGGCAAAATTGAACCGCCCGATGTTGCCATATTCTACCAGCCCCATTTCGAGCAAACGCTCCAATACCGCTTGACTTAGCGGTCGGTAGCCAATGTGTTTGTAGTACGTACTTGTTCCGCGCGTTTTGGTGGTATCTCCTGCGGCGTTATTATGAACACTAATCAACAAATCGGGTTGAAGTGCACGGAAGTGTACAATTCGGTCGGTGTTATTGAAGAGAGTATCGTTCGTTCGAGTCATAAGCACTCGCGCTCCTTTATTTTCCAGTTCTTTTTTGAGGTGTAAAACGATGCTCAAATTTAGGTCTTTTTCCCATTGCTTCGAGCGCAAACCACGGGCGCCCAAATTACTACCGCCGTGGCCTGCGTCAATGGCTACGGTAAGCTCCCCGAGTTTGAGTTTTTCGGGTTGATGTTTGACACGAATTACTAGGTGGCGCCCTTCGTATCTAATCCGATATCCCCAGTGTTGGCTATGTGCTAGTTGGATGGTTACGCGCAAATGTTCATCGGCAAGTTGTTCATAATCAACGTTCTTGATTTCGGTGGTGGACTTAAACTGCGTAATCCAGTTGGTGTTGGTGGTTGCGCCAAAAATATCAACGACAATTCGTGAAGGATTAATCTCTTGCCAACTCCGATACGGAAGGCGCTCCGTAAGCGGAATAGAAATGTAGTCAAAACGATTATCGCCCCACGTTCTCCACGAAGTTGTTAGATACTGAATCGGTGGTTGGACGACAGTATCGCGACGGGTAAGGTTTTGCGGAATCCAAGCCGACAGCGTAGGAGTCAGCCGTACGCGGTATTGGTCTTTGTAACGTCCTGTTACTTTTAGCAAAACCAACGAATCTAAGTATCCCATTTTGGCACCTCCTAGACGGTCTTCGCCTAGGCCATAATTAAGGTAAGCCAAAGGCCCTTTGGTACGTACAAAAACGGCCGAGTCGGCACGAAATTGGTAAAGCGTATCGCGGAGCTGAGTAAAACCCGCATAGTAAAAAAAGACAAGAAAGAGGCTAAAAAACAGACGGGGCATGGGAGTAAGATTTGGCTAAAAGTACACAAAATCTTACTCCAAATAAACAGAAAGATACCATTAGGCGGGTTTTAGCGATGACTGACGAATGACCAATTTGGTTTCCAAACGTTTGGTTTCAAAACGGATGGTGCTTTTAGGTCGCTCAATTAAGTCAATCAAAAACTCCGTTGCTAGTTGTCCCATTTCGTAGGCAGGTTGCGTGACGGCACTGAGTGCAGGATTAAGTAAATGCGCCGAAATGAGGTTGGTAAACCCGACGATAGCGATGTCTTCGGGAATGCGCAAGCCTTCACGCTTAATCAATGACATCGAGGAAGTGGTGAGGCGGTCGCCAGCAGAAAAAATTGCGTCGGGGCGTTCGGGATGATGAATGAGCTCGAGGACGGCTTTTTCCACTTCTTCGGGAATCATCCCACCGTGGCTACAGTACTTGATATACGATTCTTCAATTGGTATTCCGTGATTTTGAAGTGCCTTTTTATAGCCTTCAAGCCGCTCGTAAGTGATTGATAACCAAGAGGGACTTGTCAGGTGGGCGATTCTTCTAAAACCTTGTTGAATCAAGTGAGCTGTGGCTTCGTAGGCGCCCACAAAGTTGTCGGCACTTACTTTATGGGTGATGTAATCTTGCGGAACGCGGTCAAAAAAAACAATCGGCATTCCTTTGGTTTGTAACTCTTTAAAGTGCTCTAAATCATTGCTTTCTCCCGAAAGAGATACGATAAGCCCATCGACGCGGCGTTGAGCAAGGTACTGCGTATTGACGAGTTCGCGTTCGTATGATTCGTGGTTTTGAGAAATAACAACGTGGTAGCCGCGGTTGTACGCAATCGACTCCACCCCATTAATGGCCTGCGAAAAGAAGTTGTTGGCGATTTCGGGAATAATTACTCCAATCGAACGGCTTCGGTTTTCTTTTAGACTAAGCGCGATGGGGTTGGGGCGATAGTTCATGCGTTCGGCATATTCCATGACGAGCCGCTTGGTTTCGGGGTTAATTTCATAACTCCCCCGCAAGGCTCTTGAGACAGTTGAGGTCGAAAGGTTGAGTGCTTTCGCAATGTCTTTTATAGTAATCACTTCCACAGTCCTAAATGTTGGTTTTGTACAATTTATTCCTCATACAATAACGGGAATAATTTGGAGAGGTGAAGATACAATTTTTTGTAAAGTAACTGCAAAAAAATCCTTAAAAGTAAAAATTTCTCTTTTTGGCAACGTTGCCGATAACGATTGCATAAAAAAAGTCAACATTTTATTTGTAATGTACTATAAAGTAGTTATAAACTTGATTACAGCTTCCCAAAAGAGAGTTGGAGTAACCATAGTTCAATTTCTAAAAAAAATTAAAATTTAATACGAATTAACAACTTTAGCTTTACGGGAAAAGTGGCGTTAGTTTCGGGTTACTATAGTGGTATCGGGATGGTCATGGTGACGTTTTTAGTCTCGTTGGCTTCGGACTATATCCACGGAACCATTCTGAGCGCTGACATTGGTTGGAGGGGTCGCCAATTTTTTTTATTAAACGAACAAATCAATTGAAAATAAAGAATCAAATGCAAATCAGAAACGAAAGTAGCCGTAAGGAAGTAGCTCAAATGAACACCAGGGAGTTGCGGGAAAGCTTTTTGATTGAAACCTTGTTTGTCCCCGACCAAATCTCGTGGGTTTATTCGCACTATGACCGCGTATTGGCGGGAGGAGTAAGGCCTGTTGCCTCAGTAACTCTCGAAACCCACGATGCGCTCAAAGCGAACTTCTTTCTGGAACGTCGCGAGTTGGGTATTATCAACGTGGCAGGGAAAGGTTCGGTAGTGGCTGATGGACAAGCGTTTGAGTTGGATAAGTTAGGGTGTTTGTACCTTGGAAAAGGTACGCGGCAAGTAAGTTTTCAAAGCGAAGATAGTGCAAATCCTGCGTGCTTTTTCTTGCTTTCGTCGCCAGCACACCATACGCACCCTAATCGTGCTTTTACCAAAGAGGAAGCATCGCCCGTGACGTTGGGGACGCTAGAAACTTCTAATCATCGTACCATTTACAAATACATCCACGAAGGTGGGATTCAAAGTTGTCAGTTGGTGATGGGACTCACGGTGCTTCAGCCAGGCAGTGTTTGGAATACCATGCCGTCGCACACCCACGACCGTCGTATGGAGGTGTATTGCTACTTTGATATTCCTGAAAACCATGCAGTGTTGCATTTGATGGGCGAGCCTACTCAAACGCGTCACCTGTGGGTAGCCAACCACCAAGCCATTATTTCGCCACCGTGGTCGGTACATTCTGGCTGTGGTACGTCGAGTTACTCATTCATTTGGGGCATGGCGGGTGAAAACAAAGACTTTACTGATATGGACGGAGTACCTATTCTTTCATTACGATAACGATTGCTCACTTACTTAATTTAATTAATATTTGATATGAAAAAACAATTATTCACACTGCTGTTACTGCTGGGTTGTATGTCGGTGGGATGGGCGCAAAACCGTCGTGTGACGGGGGTTGTGACCGACGGCAATACAGGAGAAACCCTGCCAGGGGTAAGCATCTTGGTCAAAGGTTTGTCGGTAGGAACGACGACCAATACTGACGGGAGATTTACGATTAACGTTCCTGATAAAAAAGAAACGGCACTTATCTTCAGTTTTGTAGGCTATTTGCCCGAAACAGTGGTTCTAGGCGCTCGTTCGGAGGTATCAATTTCGTTAAAAACCGACCAAAAGATGCTCGAAGAGGTAGTCGTTATCGGTTACGGAGATGCCATCAATCGCCGTGATTTAACGGGTTCGGTATCGTCAGTTGGGGCAAAACAATTGAAAGATATTCCGTTGACCAATGCCGCCGAAGCCCTTACAGGACGTTTGGCAGGGGTACGCGTAACGACTTCAGAAGGAGCACCAGGCGCCGATATTCAGATTCGTATTCGTGGGGGTGGTTCGATTACCCAAGACAATTCACCGATTTATGTCGTGGATGGGATTCAAGTAGAAAACGCGCTTAGTTTTTTATCTCCTCAAGATATCGAAACGATTGACGTATTGAAAGATGCTTCCACCACTGCTATTTATGGGGCGCGTGGTGCCAACGGGGTAGTTATTATCACTACAAAATCGGGTAAAAACGGGAAGACGACCGTTAGCTACAATGGTTCGGTAGGTTTCCGAGAAATCTATAAAAAGTTAGATGTCATGAGCCCGTACGATTTTGTACGCTGGCAATACGAACGTAGCCGCAACGATGCCACTGCCGAAAAGAGTTTTTTGGACATGTATGGAACGTGGGAGAATCTCAACCAATACAAAACTGCGAGGCCTATCGACTGGCAAGAGGAGGTATTTGGCCGCAGGGCTCAGTACCAAAACCATAACTTAAACGTAAACGGCGGAAATGCGAGTACTAATTACAATTTAAGTTTGACTGCCAACCGCGAAGATGGAGTGTTGTTAGAGTCGGGCTTTGACCGTTATTTGGCTACGTTCAAAATGGATCACAAAGCCTCAGATAAGTTACGTTTAGGCTTCAACGTTCGTTATTTAAACCAAACCGTGAGCGGTGCAGGTACAACGGCAAGTGGTACCAAATCAACCAACCGCCTACGTCACTCGGTGCAGTACCGCCCATTGTTGGTAGCGGCTCAGCCAGAGGTCGATGACTTCGACGAAAACCTCTATATCTCGTCAGGAAATTTGGTGAATCCTATCTTGATGACCCAAGCTGAATACCGCAAAGCCTACACCAAAGCCATCAATTTGAGCGGGTATGCAAGCTATTCCATCTTAAAAAATTTGACTTTCAAAACAACCGTTGGGATTGATAACAACGATGCCCAAACCAATTCTTTTTGGAGTAAAATCACAGGAACGGCTCGTAACTTTGCATCGCAACCCGTAGCGTCGATTTTACAACAAAGCGCTGTTACTATCAATAACTCAAACACCTTGCAGTACGCCAAAAAGTTTGCCAATAAACACGATTTGAACGTGATTGTGGGACAAGAAATTTTCCACAATGCCTCGAAAAGTACGTTGATGGAGACGCGCTACTTCCCAGCAGATATTTCGGCGGAGCAAGCGTTGGCCAACATGGGCTTAGGCTCGGCACCCACGGGGGCGGCACAGCCACGTCCAAGTTCGAACGAAACGCCACCTAACCGTTTGTTTTCGTTGTTTGGACGCGTGAGCTACGGGTACAACGATAAATACTTAGCGACAGTCTCGTTGCGTTCTGATCGTTCGACGAAATTTAAATACGAAAATGGAGCGTTAGTATTCCCTTCTGGCACGTTGGCGTGGCGCTTTACGAAAGAAGATTTCTTGAAGGACAACAAAATCTTAACTGATGGTAAACTTCGTTTGGGCTACGGGGTAGCGGGGAACAACCGCATTGGCGATTTATTATACCAACAATTGTACGGTGTAACGGGCGAATATGCGCTTAATCACACTGTGGTGCCAGGCTACGCTCCCGTGGCATTGGCCAACGAAGATTTGAAGTGGGAGTCAAACGTGTCGCAGAACGTAGGTCTTGACCTTTCGTTTTTAAACAACCGCTTCCAAGTATCAATAGATGCCTACAAAAACTCAGGGAATAACCTTCTTTTGGCCGTAGCCATCCCGCCAACGTCGGGTTATTCGTCGCAAATCAAGAACTTAGGTTCGACCACCAACAAAGGGGTAGAGTTGCAGTTGAATGCGTACCTTATTCAGAAAAAAGATATTACGTGGAACTCAAGTTTTAACATTTCTACCAATAAAAACACTGTAACAAGCCTTGGAACAGTAACGCAACTGACACGTAACTCAGGATGGCAAGGCTCCGACGGTACCGACGATTACTTGGTGAAAGTGGGCGAGCCTTTGGGGTTAATGTACGGCTTTGTTACGGATGGTTACTACAAAATCGACGATTTTACGTACAACGAAACCACCAAAGCGTACACTATCAAACCAGGCGTTCCTGTCAATTCGGTGTATGGAACGCCGCAGCCTGGCATGTTGAAATGGAAAGATATTGACGGCGATGGATTGATTACGGCCGACAAAGACCGTACGGTGATTGGCAATGCGAACCCGAAATTTATCGGCGGATGGAACAACCAAGTCGTCTACAAAAACTTTGACTTGAGCTTGTTCTTAAACTGGGTCGTGGGCAATGACATTTATAACGCCAATAAAATCGAAATGACCGACGGGGCGTTTCCGAGCTTGAACATGTTGTCATTTATGAAAGACCGTTGGACCAACATCAACGATCAAGGAGTTGTAGTGACAGACCCTAACGATTTGGCCAAAATCAATGCCAATGCGACGATTTGGTCGCCTGTGCGGGTGCAGCGTTATTGGTTGCACTCATGGGCGGTCGAAGATGGCTCTTTCTTGCGGGTCAACAACCTAACGGTAGGCTATTCATTGCCGAATGAGTGGTTGAAAAAAATCAAGATTTCGCGTTTTAGAGCATACGCAACGGTCAATAATCTTGCCACCTTTACGAAGTACACGGGCTATGATCCAGAAGTAAATACGCGCCGTGCTGACCCATTGACCCAAGGGGTTGATTTTGCGGGGTATCCACGCGCAAAAACGTGGGTAATTGGGGTAAATGTAACCTTCTAGCAGGCACTAAAAACTGATTTTAAGACATTCTAATTTTGATAGAAATGAATAAATTACTTAAAAAAATAGCCACTTTGGGAATTCCGTTTGCCGTACTGATGATGACGGTGACGGGTTGTAAGGAGTACTTGGAGGTACAACCAAAGTCCCAAATTAGTATTTCGGATGCGTTTTCTAACCTTGCCAATGTCACCAATGCCGTGATTGGTGTCTATGACGAATTGATGGGCGATAATGGCTACGGAATCCGTATCAACATGTATTATCCGTACGATTCGGACGAAATGATTGTGTCAGGAAACATCGACAACGGTCGCCGTGGCATTGGCCGCTATCAGTTGTTGTTGACCAATACCGAAATTCGTAACCCATTTTTGCAATTGTACCGTGGTATTGAAAAAGCCAATTTGTGCATCGAACAGATTCCACAAATGGCACTCTATAACAACGGGAGTGAGGCCGAAAAAAAAGAACTACGCCGTTTGCACGGAGAAGTGCTGACGCTTCGTGCCCAGTTCATGTTTGAATTGCTTCGTAACTGGGGCGATGTGCCTGCGCCGTTTACACCTGCCTATAAACAAACTGATTTGTTTATTCCGCAGTCAGACCGTGATGAGACGTACAAAAAGCTCATTGACGATCTCAAAGTAGCCACCGACCTTGTTCCGTGGCGTACCGAAATCCCTGTTCGCAACGAACGCGTAACAAAAGGGGCAGTAAAAGCACTTCGAGCGAAGTTAGCCATGTTTCGCGGAGGCTATTCGTTGCGTAGCAATGGTAAAATTGAGCGTAATGCTGATTACCAAACCTACATTAAAATTGCGCGTGATGAATGCGCCGATTTGTTGGCAAAACGTACAGAACATACGCTCAACCCTAGTTTTGAAGATATTTGGCGTAAATTGACTTCGTTTACCTACGACCCTTTCGGCGAAATTATCTTTGAAGTGGGTGCGGGAGGTTCAAACTCTAACTCCGACAGCCGCATGGGTAACTACAACGGCCCGTCGGTCAACGCTGCCTCGCGCTATGGTTCAGGAGGGGGGGGCTTGTTGGTCTTGCCTAATTATTTCTATGCCTTTGACTCCACCGATACGCGCCGCGATGTAACAACAACGTTGTATGCCGTGGCTGCTACGAATATTAAGTCACCGCGCCGTTTGGGAGAAATCACCGATGGTAAATTCCGTAAGGATTGGCGGGTGCCTTTGTTGCCAGGTACGGCTTTAAATCCTGGCTATAACTGGCCGTTGATTCGTTTTGCAGATGTACTATTGATGTTTGCTGAAGCAGAAAATGAATTGAATGGTGGACCAACAGCGGCTGCGATTTCAGCCTTTGAGGAAGTTCGTAAGAGAGCGTATAAAGGAAACGAAAGCAAAATTGGTAAAACTCCTACGGACAAAGATGGCTTTTTTAGCGCCATCGTTAATGAGCGTTATCTTGAGTTTGGAAGCGAAGGCATTCGTAAATTTGACTTGATTCGGTGGAATTTATTGGCGCAAAAAATTGCCGAAACCCGCCAAAAAATCCAAGATATTCGTGATGCCAAGGGAGCATATGCCAATGTTCCTCGGTATATTTTTTGGAAAAACAACGGTGAAGAAATTCAGTGGATGAATTCTTTCTATCAACCAACTACGCTAACAACTGCCCCTACGGGCTGGACGCGCTTGGATTGGCGTCAGCACCTAACAACCAACCTCATTGACGGGGTGCAATTGCACGCTGGCATTGCTCGTTTTTTTGTGACGGGTAAAAGTGAATTGTTCCCGTACGACCAAGCAACAGTGGATGCGTATCAAGGAAAGTTGAAGCAAAATCCTGGGTATTAATAATGAGAGTAATATCTTTTGTTTTTCTACTACTTTGTGGCTTCATTTTGGGGTGTAAAGCAGGAACTAACTACCCGAAAGCTCAAAGCTTTCGGGTAGTTGAAGTTCTTAAAGATTCAGTTGCTGAGCGGATGTTGTTGTACCAACGAAACAACGGAGGATGGCCGCAGCCAGGAGGAGATCCCATTAATTATAATAATATACTCTCGGAGTCGTTGAAAATCAGTTTATTGGCTGATAAAAATAAGTTAGATGCGACCATCGACGATAAGGCAACGACCCGAGAAATCAATACGTTGGTATCGGCTTACAAAAAGACCCAAAATGCAGCGTATTTGAAAGCTGCTGAAAACGGAATCAAGTACTTGTTGGCAGCGCAAAATGCGGCAGGCGGCTGGGGACAATTTTTTCCCGATACGAGTAGTTACCACAAACACATTACGTACAACGACCAAGCGATGATGGATGTGATGTGGATTTTTAAAAACATCTTGGAAGGGAAAAACGATTTTGATGTCGTGAAAACCTTGATTCCCGAGGCTAAAGCTGCCATGGTGAAAGGAATCGATTGCATTTTGAAAACCCAGTACGTGCAACACGGGAAACTTACCGCTTGGTGTGCCCAACACGACCGTAAAATGTTACTTCCTGCCAAGGCTAGGGCGTTTGAGCTACCGTCGTTGAGTGGTAACGAAAGCGTTGGAATTGTTCAGTTTCTAATGACTATTGACAACCCTTCGTTCGAAATCAAAAGAGCTATTACGTCAGCGGTGGCGTGGTTGGAATCCGTCAAAATCGTTGGAATTCGGGTGGATAACATCGTGGATGCGTCGCAGCCAACAGGGAAAGACCGTATCGTGGTGGCCGACCCTAACTCGACTTTGTGGGCGCGTTTTTACAACCTTGATACCAATAAACCCTTTTTTACGGGGCGGGATAGTGTCCCAAGGGCGACTTTGGCCGAAATCGAGAACGAACGCCGTGTTGGCTATGCTTATTATGGAAATTGGCCTGCCAAACTTTTATCAACGGAGTACCCAAATTGGGTACAAAAATGGGGGAATAAGTAAAATATGAAAAACGCCTTTTTGCTGTGTCTTTTGTTGATGGGGTCACTATGTGCCCAAACAACCTCCAAAAACTTGTTGATTGTTGCCCAAGACGGTTCTGGGGACTTTACGACGGTGCAGGAAGCATTTAATGCTATTCCGCTCAATAATACGAAAGACGTGCTCATTCGTATCAAAAAAGGGGTTTACAAAGAAAAGCTGACCCTTGATTCAACTAAACACCATGTCACTATCATGGGAGAAGACCCCGAAACCACGGTTTTGACGTATGATGATTTTTCGGGAAAAATCAATCTACAAGGTGTTAAATTAGGCACGACTACTTCGACCTCTACCCGCATTGTAGCCAACGATTTTACGGCTATCAATATCACCTTTGCCAACTCCGCTGGCCCCGTTGGTCAGGCCGTGGCTATGCTGGTCGATGGTGACCGTGCTCGTTTTATCAATTGTCGCTTTTTAGGATGTCAAGATACGCTCTATCCCAAACGAGAAGGAACGCGGCAGTATTACCAAAACTGCTATATTGAAGGAACAGTTGATTTTATTTTTGGGTGGGCAACGGCCTATTTTCAACAATGCAACATACATTCAAAGTTGCAAGGTGGCTACTACACGGCAGCCTCTACGCCGCAAGGGCAGGCCTACGGGTTTGTATTTAACGAATGTACACTCGATGGCGAATCGCCCGAGGGGAGTGTATATTTGGGAAGGCCGTGGCGAGATTATGCCCAAACGGTGTTTTTGAACTGTACGATGTCGAACGTGGTGAAGCCCGAAGGTTGGCATAATTGGGATAAAACCTATGCCGAAAAAACCGCTTTTTATGCCGAATATGGTTCAAAAGGTGCGGGTGCTATTGCCGCAAAACGAGTGTCGTGGTCAAAACAGTTGGCCGAAAGGGAAGTTCAAAGATATACTATTGGAAAGGTGCTTTCGGGTAAGGATAATTGGAGCCCGCAAGGTCCATTGTTAACTTTTGGCTTGACCAATGTCCCTGATACTTCGTTTAACGTACCCAAAGCTTTTTCTCAACTTCAAAAACAGTATCCAAAAGCCTCCGAAGTAGCGTTTTCGCTTCCGAATACGGTGGTCGAAGAGCGCAATCTAACTTATTGTTCTTTAGAGACTCGCAATTTGCAGTTGGATGTGTTTTATCCCAAAAGCAAGTCCAAGAAACCTCGTCCAGCGGTGTTGGTGATTCATGGTGGTGGCTGGCGTTCGGGTGACCGCACGCACCATGTACCTTTAGCGCAAAAATTAGCAGAACAAGGTTTGGTAGCTGTTACGGTAGAGTACCGCCTTTCGACCGAAGCATTGTACCCCGCTGCCGTTCATGACTTGAAAGCGGCGGTACGCTGGATGCGAGCCAATGCAAAAAAATACCAGATTGACCCTAATAAAATTGCCTCTTTGGGCTTTTCTGCGGGAGGGCATTTGGCGGCTTTGCTGGGAACAACCAATGATAATCCCGCTTTTGAAGGGAATCAGGGGGAGTACACTACTTTCTCAAGCCGTGTCAACGCCATTGTTGATTTGGATGGAACACTGGCCTTTATTCATCCCGAATCAGGAGAAGGCGACGACAGCAAAGGGATTTCGGCCGCTACGTATTGGTTTGGCTACAACAAAACACAAAAACCTGAGCTTTGGCATGAAGCAGGCCCCCTCAACCACGTGGATAAAAACACGCCTCCTATTTTGTTTGTCAATAGTTCCGTAGAGCGGATGCACGCTGGTCGTGACGATATGCGGCGTAAACTGGATGCGCTGCACATCTATTCTGAAGTCCATTCTTTTCCCACCGCGCCGCATACGTTTGTACTGTTTCACCCTTGGTTTGAGCCCGTTTTGAACCACAGCGTTCGGTTCTTAAACAAGGTTTTTGAGACGAAAATTAAATAGCTTTTTTATTGAAAACCCAGTAACTTTTTGTGCCATCGGGAAAGCGTAGCCGTGCTTTGGGATAAAACGGACAAACGCTATCAAAAAGGCAAAGGTCTCCGCGTATTTGTGGACGGAAAAGAAGTAGGCAGAGCCCAAAAACTGCAACTGATGAAACTGAAATTAGGGCTGTAGAAGTAAGAAATTAGGTATAAATCCTTTAAAAAGCGAACTCAGTGAGGGTTCGCTTTTTAATTTTATAAAAAACAGACAGAATGAAACGAATCAAATTCTTACTGGTTGGCTTATGGGCAATACTCAACATAGGAGCGTGGGGACAAAACGCCGATAAGTACCTCTTTATCGGTACCTACACAACCAAAACCAGCGAGGGTATTTATGTCTATAAATTCAATACCGAAACGGGGGATTTCAGCCCAGTAAGCATCGCCAAAGGTGTCAAAAATCCTTCTTTTTTGGCTATTTCGACCGATAAACGATTTGTGTATTCGGTAGCGGAGGTCAATGGCGGAGCGGTTAATTCGTACTCATTCGATAGAAATACAGGAACATTGACATTCATCAATACCCAATCAGCAGGAGGAAATGGCCCCTGTCACGTGGCGACTGACAAAAAAGGGAAATGGGTGATTGTGGGAAACTATGGCGGTGGTAGTTTGAGTATTTTGCCCGTGCAAGCCGACGGTTCGCTTGGGGCGGCTGCGCAGACCATTCAGCACGAAGGCAAAAGCGTGAATGCGGCACGTCAAGAGAAAGCACACGTCCACTCTATTAATGTTGCGCCTAACAACGTCGATGTATTTGTGCCTGATTTGGGCATGGATAAGATTATGACCTACACCCTTGATACCAAAGCAGGACGTCTTAGGCCTGGCAACCCTGCGTTTACGGTGGCTACCCCTGGGGCTGGTCCACGCCATTTTACGTTTCATCCCAACGGAAAATGGGCCTATGTTATCAACGAACTGGATGCGACAATGACGAGCTTTGAGTACAAAAAAGGGAGACTAACACCTCTCCAAACCGTCACAACCTTGCCTGAGGGTTACGCAGGCCGAAAGTGGTGCGCCGATATTCACGTTTCGCCCGACGGTAAGTTTTTGTACGGCTCCAACCGCGCCCAAGAGAGCCTAGTCATTTATAGCATCGCCCCAAAAACGGGTGTGCTTACCTATGTTGGGAACCAAGATGTGCTGGGCAAAACACCCCGCAATTTTATGATTGACCCTACGGGAAAATGGGTGCTAGTGGCGAATCAAGACACGGATAACGTCGTGATTTTTAGTCGGGATACCAAAACGGGGAAATTGACGCCCACTGGCAAAGAAATCAAGGTCTCGATGCCTGTGTGTTTGAAAGTGTTGGAGTAAGAAGTGGTAAGTTAAGAAATAAGAGAAACCAATGAACCGACGAAATTTTCTCCATACCAACGCGGCCTTAGGGTGGGGTTGGGGTGTGCTAAACTGGCAAAAGCCATTGCAACCCTATGCCGAAAACGTGCGCCTGTATTGGGCAAAGCTTTTGTACAAAATCGCCGAGCCTGTTCTGAAAAACTTGAGCCAACATACACTGGTCAAAAACTGGAAAGTGGAGTTTAGCCCCACCTGGGACAACCGCAATGCCAAAGTCGCGTACTTGGAGGCTTTTGGCCGTACCATCGTGGGTGTGGCACCTTGGTTGGCCTTGCCTGACGACGATACAGAAGAGGGGATATTACGCAAAAAACTCAAACAGTACGCCCTCAAAAGCATCGAAAACAGCGTCAATCCTGACTCACCTGACTACATGCTGTGGCGAAAAGAAGGCCAAACGCTGGTGGATGCGGCCTTTTTGGCACAGACGTTTCTCAAAGCACCTGATGCGCTATGGAAACCGTTGGATGCGAAAACGGGTGATTGAAGAATTTACGCTATTGCGCCGGGTGGTTCCGCCCAATAACAATTGGGTACTTTTTGCGGCCATTGTAGAAGCTTTTCTGTTGTCAATTGGCGAAAATGCCGACCGTTACCGCATTGAGTTTGGGGTACGGAAAATTGAGGAGTGGTACGTAGGAGATGGTTGGTTCAAAGATGGTGAAGTGTTTCACATTGATTATTATAATTCGTTTGTAATCCAACCTATGCTGGTGGACGTACTGCAAACGTGGTTGGAGGTCAACAAACGCCAAGCGCCGTCGGGTAATCACCAAGCCTTGCAAGATAGATATACCAAGGCAGTCAAGCGGATGCAGCGTCATGCCGATTTTTTGGAACGTTTAATCTCCCCCGAAGGTACATTTCCTGCTTTTGGTCGTAGTATTACGTACCGCGTAGCTGCATTTCAGTCGTTGACGCACGCTGTATTGATTCATCAGCTACCCGAAAACGTCAGTCCGTCGCAGGCGCGTTGTGCCCTGACGGCCGTTATTAAGCGGATGTTTTCGCAAGAAGGGGTCTTTGACCAAGAAGGCTGGCTCACGCTGGGCTTTGCGGGGCATCAGCCTACGATTGCCGACTCGTATTCCAATTCAGGAAGTATGTATCTGACAACGTTAGGGTTTTTACCCCTTGGCTTGCCTGCCACTGACCCTTTCTGGAGTGATGCAGATGCCGAATGGACGCAAAAGAAAGCGTGGTCGGGTAAACCCTTTAAAAAAGACGGAGCCGTTAATTATTAGCCAATTATGTACAGTTTCCTACTATCGTTGTTTCTTATGAATCTTGCTAATCCTTCTGTTATATTAACTTTCCAGCAATGGTTGACGTTGCCCGAAACACAATTCAAATACGCCACCGATGGTCGTACGGCTCCGCAGCCTACGCACGTAAAACTCCGCTACGATGATACATATTTGTACATTGATTTTGAATGCCAACAAAACCCTTTTTGGAAAGAAAATAGTTACCGATGGCATAATACCGATATGTGGAATCAGGAAGTGTTTGAGTTGTTTATTGCTGAAGGCGAAGCCACCCCGAAGCGGTATTTAGAGTTAGAAATCAATCCTAATAATGCGCTTTTTGTGGGATGGATTGAAAACCCAACGAAAGAAGCTCCGCAAAATTTGGCCTTTGTTCCTTACGAAAAAGCGGGAATAAAACACGAAGTGAGAAGTGAAGGAGATAAGTGGTCAGGTAAAATGCAGATTCCGTGGGCGTTATTAGGTGAGAAAAAGGAGACCTATCGCCTCAATTTTTACCGTATTGTCTCGCTTCAATCTCATGCGAATACCGACTGGAAATGTAGTCCTGCCGATTGCGCCTTTTTGTGTTGGAGCCCAACCATGAGTGGTGCTACTCCTAGGTTCCACCGCCCTGATTCTTTTGGGACATTACATCTGAAATAAAACAAAATCTCCCGAAAGTTCAAAACTTTCGGGAGGTTGGGGTTGAGTGAGTCGGGGTACTCACACCCCGACTCACTTCTTAAAGCTTAACCGCTTGGCGTGCCAGCAATTTCCATTGTCCTTTTTGTTTTTGCCAAACGAGCAGAATCGCAATGTTAGCGGTTCCTGCTTGTCCTTTGTTGTTGGTTTTGGCAAAAAGCTTGTGACGAACAATGGCGTTGTTACCTGCAATTTTAATGGTTTGATCGGTCAAATCAATCGTAATAAAATCAGATTCACCGCTGACAAGTGCGCGCACAAATTCTGCTTTGTCTTCGACTTTTCCACTTGAGTGACCATAGCTTAATTCGTCAGCAGCAAGGTTTTCGAGGGTAGTTTTGTCGGCGTCAATCATCGCTTTTTTGAGCGCTTCTACAGCGTTGGCTACCGCTATTTCATTTTTCGACTGTGCTTGCGTCGTCCACGAGCAAACACTAAGGAAAAGCACAAAAATTATTTTTTTCATGATTATAAATCAACAGGTTTCATTCGTGGTACTAAGAAGTGCATCACTACCCAAGCTAAAATGTAGGCAGCGCCGCACACAAAAAACATAATGTAATATGCCGTTTCGATTTGATTGATAGAACGGTAATAAACAAACATGTTTTTCTGAACCAACAGTGAAAGTAAAATGCCACCCAAAGCGCCAAACATACCGCCGATTCCAGTAACAGAGGCCGTGGTATATTTGGGAAACATATCTGATACGGTGGTGAAAATATTGGCACTCCAAGCTTGGTGAGCCGCTGCCGCAAAACCAATGACCAAAACAGCCAACCACATGTTTATACCACCCAAAATTTGGGCAAAAACGATAGGAGATACACAAAGTGCGTAAATCAACATCGAAGTTTTACGGGCTTTAAAAACGGGCCATCCCATTTTAATAAGATACATAGGCACATACCCCCCACCTACGCTGCCAATTGTGGATAATGTATAAACCAACGCCACAGGAATCGCGATTTCAGTACCCGTAAGTTTGTATTGGCTTTGAAGAAAATCGGGTAACCAAAACAAGTAGAACCACCAAATAGGGTCAGTGAGGAGTTTACCAAGCGCAAAAGCCCATGTTTGTTTGAAACCTAAAAGTTTGGCCCAAGGGACTTGAGGTTTATCTACGTCATTTTTATCGGCCAATACCTCTGCTGCGTCAGAGTGGATGTAATCGTATTCGGCTTTCGAAAGCTTAGGGCTTTTGCTTGGCGTTTCGTAAAACATTAGCCAAAGAACTAACCATATGAAGCCCAACATACCCGTAATAATAAAAGCCCACTGCCAGCCCATTTCGGCGGCAATAAACGGTACTGAGAGCGGAGCTACAATAGCTCCAAAGTTGGTGCCTGAGTTGAAAATCCCTGTTGCAAAAGCACGTTCTTTTTTAGGGAACCACTCGGCTACGGTTTTAATTGCGGCGGGGAAGTTACCTGCTTCGGTAATACCCAATGCTGAGCGCACTACTGCAAATCCGAAAACCGTATTGACCAAAGCATGGGCTACTGCTGCGACGCTCCACAAGGTAGTCGCCACCGCATAACCGATTTTAGTACCCAATTTGTCTACCAAGCGACCTGCACCGAGCATCCCGAAGGCATAAAATAGTTTTTCATTAAAGAATAACATCACCTTTTAAAGATGTTCTTGAAGCTTCAGTGATTTTTACATCTACAAATTTACCTAAAAGTTCATCACTACCTTTTG
>JALQYJ010000104.1 GCA_023254175.1 Runella sp.
AGGTTACCGAATCAACAAAGCCTTGAGCGCAGGTGCAGGTATTTCCAATCTTTTCAACGTCGCCCAGCGTGAGTTTGTCGGTTCACCCCTTATCGGTCGTCTTTTCACGTTAGAACTTAAAGCGAACATTCCACATAAAAAATAAATGATTACACTGACCATCGACAAGTGGCTTACGCACCATGCCACCTACCGCCCTCACCACCTTGCGGTAGTGTTTGAAGAACAACGTTTGAGTTTTGCAGAATTAAACCGCAGTGTAAACCAACTTTGCCATGCCTTGCAGCAGGCAGGAGTCAGAAAAGGAGATAAAGTAGCAACCTTTTTACCCAATAGTTTTGAACTTTATGAGTTATATTGGGCAACGGCAAAAATGGGGGCAGTCATTGTCCCCATGTCACCGTTGGTTCGTGGAAATGGCCTTATCAACCTTTTTAACGATGCCGATACCCATCTGATTGTCACAGACATCGCCCATGCATCCTACATCGACGATGTGCGCGACAGCCTAAACGCCTCTCTTTATTGGTTGACTGACGCCCAAAAAGAAAGTTGGGATAATTACTACGATGTCAAAAAACATGTTTCTGAAAACGAGCCGAAGGTTGACAGTATCATTGCCGACGACGTTTACAATATTATGTACAGCAGCGGTACTACGGGCCTTCCCAAAGGCATTGTACACACGCATTTTGTGAGGGCTATGTACGGAAGCTTGTTTGCCAATGCCTTCCGCATTACCCCCGAAAGCGTCGTTATGCACTCAGGAGCCATCATTTTCAACGGCGCCATGCTCACATTCATGCCCGCCATGTACATGGGCTGTACGTTTGTGCTAATGAAAGAGTTTAACGCCTCTAAAGTAATTGAATGTATTGAAAAAGAACAGGTTACGCACACGATTTTGGTACCTACCCAAATCATTGGCTGCCTCAAATACCCTCAATTTACATTGGTTAATCTTCCTTCTATCGAGTATATTTTGTCGGTGGGTGCGCCACTTTTAGAAGAAACCAAACGAGAATTTACGGCAAAATTTCCCCGTATTTTTTATGAATTGTATGGACTCACCGAAGGCTTTATGACCATCTTAGACCGTACGGTTTCCGACGTAAAAATGGGTTCGGTGGGTCGCCCTCCTATTTTCATGAACCTAAAAATAGTGGACAATCAAGGGCAAGAAGTAGCTACTGGTACAGTAGGTGAAATCATTGGAAACGGGCCTTTGTTGATGCCAAGCTACTATAAAAAGCCTGAGTTGACCGCCCAAACTATCAAAGACGGCTGGCTTTACACGGGCGATTTGGGCTATGTTGACGAAGATGGATATTTGTTTTTGGCAGGTCGTAAAAAAGAACTTATCATTTCGGGGGGAGTCAATGTTTATCCCAAAGACATTGAAGAAATCATTATCAAACATCCTGCCGTTCAGGAAGTAGCTGTTTTTGGCACCCCTCACCCCGACTGGGGCGAAACTCCCGTGGCAGCGGTCATTTTAAACTCAAAAGCAGTGACCTCCTACGACATCGTTAGGTGGACAAACAACAACATTGAGGCACGATTCCAAAAAATTAGCGATGTCTATGTGCTCAATGAATTTCCCAAAAACGCCGCAGGAAAAATCGTCAAAAGTGATTTGTTGAAAATGTATCGGGGATGTTAAGAACTACGATTCATTCGGTTTCAAGAAGCCAAATGAACACAAACACATTACGAAAATGATACCACATTTTGTAAATACCAACGGTATAAAATTACATTACCTCGACAGCGGTGGGGATAAAACACCCCTCATTTTGATGCACGGCCTCACCGCCAATGCCCACGCCTTCGATGGTTTGCTCAAGGCAGGTTTAAATAAACATTTACGCGTTATTTCGGTGGATTTGAGGGGGCGTGGATTGAGCGATAAACCCAGCGAAGGCTACACGATGAAAGACCATGCCCACGACATTTTGGGATTGATGGATGCTTTAGGCTTTCATAAAATTGCCCTCGGCGGCCATTCCTTTGGGGGATTACTTACCTTTTATATAGGGTACCATCATCCCGACCGCGTTGAAAAAATGGTAATTTTAGATGCAGCAGCTCAGCTCCATCCCCAAACCAAAGAAATGCTGATACCTACGCTGGGCCGATTGGGGCAAACCTACCCTTCCTTTGAGGAATATATCCAAAAAATCAAGGCTAGTCCCTACATGTCGTATTGGGAAGATACGATGTTGAGTTATTACCAAGCCGACGTTGAAACCTTCTCTGATGGAAGTGTACAACCTCGCCCGCGCCCCGAGAACATGACCGAAGCCGTACTGAAAGGTTCCTTTGGAGAGCCTTGGCTCGACTATATTAAAGCTGTAACGCAGCCTTCTATCCTCATCAACGGTACGATGAACTACGCCTTGGGGGCACCGCTTTTACCCAAAAAATTTGCATTGGAAACCATAAAATTGATGCACGATTGTCGCTACGAGGAAGTAAAAGGTAATCATCAAACCATGCTCTACGGACTTGGAGCAATGCAAACAACAGAGGCTATTGCATCGTTTTTTTCTTAGTTATGAAGTTAAACTAGATTTTATCAATAATCTGTAACTCCTTCAACCCCAGCCTAAAGGCTTGGGTTTAAAATAAAAGTTACTCTAACCTAGCTTAGCTTTGCACCTTTACTTACAGCTTTTCTCTTTTTTAATCTCAGTCATTGGGTTGGCTGAGATTTTTTTATGAGAAAAACACCCATCGTCTCCAAGAGGATAAAGTAACTTCAACCATATCCTAGCTTTATAACGATTAGTTCCTTAACCTTAATCATCATTCCTTTTATGAAATTCGTAACCTTTTCTAAGGTGCTACTGCTATGCAGTTGCCTCTATGTACCTACGTTTGCTCAACAAATTTCCAAAGAAGAACTCCTATTTCTCACTCCCGAATGGAAAGGAGAACGATTCCCCGATGGTCGCCCCAAAGTACCTGATGCACTTCTAAAACGAATGAAGCTCGTAACCCACGAAGAAGCTTGGGCTGTGATGAAAGGCGAAAATTACCGCTACCAATACGCCGAAGGCTGGCAGTGCATCAACCCCGACAGTGTGTTGGTAGGCAGGGCTTTAACGGCGACGTTTATGCCAGGTCGGCCTGATGTTCATCGGGTAATTGACAAAAAAGGGCATGAAAAAGATGGCCGTATTAAATCTCAAAACTCATGGCCGATAGACATGCTCGTTCGAGGAGATGTCTATGTCGTTGACCAGTTGGGTGCTCACGAAAATGGCCCAACGATTGGTGACAATTTAGGAAATTCGATTTATGCCAAAACAGGCAACGGAATTGTGTACGAAGGCGCTATCCGTGACATCGCTGGTTTGAAAGAAATTGGTGGCTTTACTTCATTTTTTAGAAGTTACCACCCTTCTCACCACCTCAATAATCCCGACGGTGAATTAAATACCACTCTTGTGGCCATCAACCGCCCTACCCGCATCGGAAAAGCTATGGTAATGCCTGGAGATATTGTTTTGGGTCGCGATGGTGCCGTGACTTTTATCCCTCCTCACTTGGCCGAAAAAGTGGTTACGGTATCAGAGATTGTCCGCCTTCGCGATATGTTTGGCCATGAACGCCTTCGACAACAAAAATATACGCCTGGACAAATTGACAATCGCTGGTCTGATGAAATAGAAAAGGACTTTTCGCAATGGCTGAACGCCCACATCAACGAATTGCCTGTTCCAAAAGAACAAATCCAAGAATACCTCAAAAAACGAACTTGGTAGTCTTTTTCCATTGGTCGACTCAACATTTCCTATTCCATTCATAAACCTTATCAGTAACTCATGACATCACGCCGTAATTTTTTAACCAAGGGAGCCATTTCGGCCGCACTTGGGTTATCGACCCTTCAAAGTTTTGGGCAGGGTCTCGAAAATGCCGTTGAACGCGCCCCACTATCCTCTGCTCCTTCCGATTTAAAAATCACTGACATCAAATGCGGCTTTATCCGTGGTGGACACAGTTTGTTTGTCAAAATTTATACCAATCAAGGAATTTACGGCTGTGGCGAAGGCGTTGATGCCACTCCAGGTACGTATCATTTGGTCAAACTGATGGGAGAACGTATCAAAGGTAAAAGTCCCTTGAATGTTCACCGGCTTTTTGAAGACTTGCGCCGTTCGGGGTACTTTGAAGGCTCGCAGGCTGGTATGTACATAGCCGTGCTTTCCGCTGTTGAAACAGCACTTTGGGATCTCGTGGGTAAAGCTTTGGGACTTCCCGTTTATCAATTGTTAGGAGGAAAATTTCGAGACAAAATTCGCGTCTACTGCGATACAGCTGCGTACCGTACCAGCGGACCCACTCCCGACGATTTTGCCAAAGCCGCCAAAAATGCCGCTAAAATGGGCTTTACGGCCGTAAAATTTGACATTGACGAACGCAACGACCCTAATAAATTTGACTCCTACAACTGGACTGCTAGCAATGGTGAACTCGAACGAATGTACAACCAAATAGCGGCCGTTCGGGAGGCTGTGGGGCCAAAGGTGGATATTTGTGTCGATATGCACGGGCGCTATGACACCACAACGGGCAAGCGCGTAGCCAAAATGATGGAACCCTTGAAGTTATTGTTTTTGGAAGAACCCTTTCCTGCCGATAACCCAGAAGCCTACAAAATTGTTCGAGATTCTACCCAAACGCCCATTTGCGCGGGTGAAAACCACTACTTGGCGCACGGGTTTCGTAAATTATTGGAATTAGGCGCCGTTGACATCATCATGCCCGATTTACAAAAAGCGGGTGGCTTAGGAGAAGGGCAGCGCATTGCCAACCTTGCAAACCTCTATTATGTTCCTTTTGCGCCTCACATGGTGGCATCGTATTTAGGAGCGATGGCCGCTTCACACGTTTGCGCTAGTGTGCCCAATTTCCTAATTTTAGAGTGGCAAATTTACTTCCACGAAGACCCGATGTTTAAGGAAATTGTTACCTTCGATGGACAGATGGTGAAAGATGGATACATTCCGCTTTCTGAAAAACCTGGTATTGGAGTTGATATTAACGAAGAAGGAATGCGAAAATATGCCCCCAAAGGTGTTCCTTTTTTTGAATAACTTTCGACAATCAACCTAACCTCCTAATGCAATGGTACTACCGATGAAATTGCTAATGCGGTCTATTTTCTGGGTAGCCCCGAGGCTAGTTATATCAACGGTCAAGTCATTGCCGTCGATGGTGGCTTTGATGCAGCGGGAGTTGGATTACCGAGTTTACGCCATTAAACTCTTATAAAAAAGCCCCGATTTGGGGCTTTTTTATAAGAATGCGAATATTGGGTTAGAACATATAGTAAAAGAAAGAATGCCTCCTTTGAAACTGGAATTGACGCGGGGCCGCCCGTGCGGAAATAAAAAAATCAACGGACGAAAAAGAACTATCTTAGTTGAGTGAGGTGGTCCATTTTAGACGGACAGTTCTGTCTGAGCATCTTCCAAACTATCAAAACTGCCTTTTTCTAACATTTCACGTTTAATCGTTGCCCAAAGAGATTCTGCATGCGCATTCTCATAAGCTGATTTGTTCCCTGCCATACTTTGCCGAAAAAGGCACTTATCAATTAATTTTCTGAACCTGTTGCCAAAATATTGCCCCCCTCTATCGGAATGTACAATTAGTCCGTGAGAAGGC
>JALQYJ010000109.1 GCA_023254175.1 Runella sp.
CCTAACTCCTTTCATCGCCTCTTCTTTCATAAAAGGCTGGTGATAAAGCCGTTTGCCTGTGGCTTTGAAGAAGGCGTTGGCAAAGGCAGCGGCGGCGGGTGGAAGGGCGGGTTCACCCAATCCCGTGGGATTAATGGCGCTGTCCACAAAATGCACTTCTACGGCGGGGATTTCGTTGATGCGTATCAGGCGGTAAGTGTCAAAATTTTGTTGGTTGGGAATACCGTCTTTGAGCGTTACTTCGCCATATAAGGCGTGGCCCAAGCCGTCGATGATGCCGCCTTGCACTTGCTGGTACGCGCCACTTAGGTTGACCACTACCCCACAGTCCACCGCTGCAATCATCTTTCGCAGCACTATACGACCTTTTACCTTCTCTATTTCAGCTACTTGCGCAATGTACGAGCCGTGCGAAAAATAGGCACTAAAACCTTGAAAAACGTTTTTCTTTTTGCCCCAATTCGATTTTTCAGCCACTAGTTTTATCACTCCCTTCATCCGTTCAATGTCGTACTTGACCGCCCCAACGGGTTCTTTTTGGGCTTTTTCGAGGTATTCCAATCGGTATTCGATGGGGTCGCGGTGGGCAGCGGTGGCGATTTCGTCAAAAAATGACTGCTCGGCAAACCCCAGAAAATTCTCGGAAGGTGCCCGCCACGGACTCGTCGTCACGGGGGATTTGTGGTCGATGGAATCTACCTGAAAATTTGGCACTGCGCCCGCAGGAAAATGGTCAGGACGCGTGCTATTGCCCGAATTGACACCCACGCCCCGCATTCGGTAGCCTATCCAATTCCCTTTTGCGTCTAGTGCCGCCTCAAAACGGTAACGCATTGCGGGTCGGTACTGCCCGCCTCGCATATCGTCTTCGCGCGTCCACATCAACTTGACGGGTGCTTTGACCAAACTCGACAATTCGGCGGCTTCTAGTGAATAATCTGAACGCTGTCGGCGACCAAAACCGCCACCCATGCGCGTCATTTCTAAGGTAACTTTGTCAAGATCAACACCCAACAGCTTGGCCACGTTTTTTCGGGTATCTTCGGGTAATTGGGCAGGGCCAATCAGTTCAACGCCGTCTTCTTTAACATGCGCAAAGAAATTCATAGGTTCCATGCAGGCGTGAGATAAAAAAGGTGCTTGGTATTCGCGGGTAATGATTTGGGGGGCGGTTTTCAATACCGCCTCTACATCACCATCTTTGCGCGATGGTTTTACGTCTGATTTTTCCAGCAATTGTTTCATAATGCGGTCGTGGTCAGCCGTGCTTTCAACCGATTCGTCGGGCTCATAGGTTACTTTGAGTGCCTTTCGGGCGTTCATTACCTGCCACGTGGACTTACCCAAGACCGCCACTTTATTTTTAAAAACAATCACCTCTACGATACCAGGCATGGCTTTCGCTTCGGCGATTTCAGCAGATTTTATTTTTGTTCCAAACGGCGGGCGTTCAATCATCGCCAACAACATACCTTCCCGATAAATGTCCAAGCCATAAATTGGTTTTCCCGTAATAATGTCCGCGTTATCGACGTTGTGAATGGGCTTTCCAATCAATTTATAGTCTTTTTTCTCTTTAAACTTTACCTCCGTCGGTACGGGTAAGGCGGCGGCTTCAGTGGCCAATTCACCATAATTAAGTTTGCGGTCAGATTCTTTATGCCACACCCAGCCATTGTCCGTCGTCAACGTATGGGGAGCTACGTTCCAACGTTTGGCGGCGGTTTCCATGAGCATCCAACGAGCAGTAGCACCTGCTTTGCGAAGTCGGTCCCACGAATGTTGCATGGCGCCACTCCCCGCCGTGGCTTGGCGGTTGAATTTTTTGGTATCCAAATGGGCTTGAATAATTTTCACGTTCTTCCAATCGGCGTCTAGTTCTTCAGCTACAATCATCGGGAAAGCCGTTTTAATATTCTGACCGACTTCTGGATTCGGGGCAAAAATAGTGATGACGTTATCGGGAGAAATGGAAAGGTAACTGTTGAAACTCACCTCCGTAGGCAAAGTAGCCGCCAACGAATCATTTCCCCAAAAACCAAGTAAAAGCCCCCCTCCAACCATGGAGGAAGTCTTTATAAAGTTTCTTCGGTTTAGTTTTACAAACATGGTGTGTACAAAATGGATTATTTTTAATTCTGGCCAAAAACCTTTAACTACCGCATCGACCACGGAACCTCATCGCTGTCTTTGGCCAAATCTTCATTGAGTTGTAGGCGTATAAACTTGGTTGTAACATTACCCAAAGAAACCACGTTTTCCCCTTCTTTTCCCTTCAACTGTGCTAACGATTCTTTCCAATTTATCCCATCAGACGATGTCTCAAGGGTATCCGATTGATTTTCGTACATCTTTTTCAGCAATTCATTAGGGGGAACAGAAACCATGAAAGAGCAAAAAGCAAGTGCTAAACAGGCACTTACGAAGCCTAGTTTTAACGTAGAGATTTGCATGCAACTTTGGAGTTTTCAAGTTGTATTTATAAGCCTAAATAGGTCAAAATCTACTAATTAGGGCTCATTAAATGATATACACTTATGCAAACGCCCCTCCATCAACCGCCATACAATGACCTGTGATAAAAGAAGCCTGATCAGAACACAACCATAGCGCCACATCGGCTACTTCGTCGGGCTGCCCCATGCGCTTCATTCGTTGAAAATTGATGGCCTGTTGTAACGCTTCGGGGTTTTCGGCCAACTTACGGCGCCCGTGCATAATCATAGGCGTTTCTATAGCCGTCGGGCAAATGGCGTTGATGCGGATATTTTTTGTAGCATATTCAATCGCTGCGGTTTTTACCAACCCGTTTACTCCGTGTTTGGAGGCCGCGTAAGGTGAATTTTCGGGCTGACCCACCAAACCTGCCGCCGACGAAACGCAAACGATGTTTCCTCCACCTTGTTTCATCATTTGTTCCAGCTGAAATTTGACGCAGTACCACGTTCCTATCAAATTGATTTGAATTTGTTGAAGCCATTCTTCTTCGGGGTATTCGTGGACGGGTTTTGAGATTTTACCAGCAATACCTGCACAGTTGACAGCAACATCAATTCTTCCAAACGTCGAAACGACTTGTTGAGTCATATTCAGGACATCATTTCTATCACCAATATTACATTTAATTGGGAGAAATTCGCAATTACCTTTTTCAATCTCCGCAATAGTTTCGGATATATCACCAATGTCTGCCAATACCACTTTAGCACCTTCTTCGGCAAATTTAAGGGCTGTGGCACGGCCAATTCCCGAAGCAGCACCCGTAACGAGCGCGACTTTGTTTTCAAATCGTTTCATTTATTTTTGTAAAAATTTAAAGTTATGAGCCAAATCACAAGCCTCTCACAATTAGACCTTTCCAACGAAAATTACACCTATGCAGACTATCTTTCGTGGAAGTTTGAGCAGGCAGTTGAGTTAATCAAAGGCAAAATCTTCCCGATGTCGGGGCCAAGTCGTAGGCATCAAGGCCTTTCAAGAGAGATTAATGGCATTTTTTACAACCATTTTAAAAATAATCCCTGCAAATTTTATGCTGCTCCTTTCGACGTTCGACTGTACGATAAACGTAGGGCTGCCAAAGGAGATAAAAATGTGTACAGCGTTGTCCAGCCCGATATTTGCATTATTTGTGATTTAGACAAACTCGACGATAGAGGCTGCAACGGTGCACCAGATTTGGTGATTGAGATACTTTCGCCAGGTAATTCTTCCAAAGAAATGAAGCTCAAAAAAGACCTTTATGAAGAAAATGGCGTACGAGAATATATTATCATTGACCCCGAACACGAAAACGCTTTCCAATTTCACTTAACTGAAGCAGAGGTGTACAGTCCAGCTACGATTTATGTGGATGACGAGGTGTTAACAAGCGTCATTTTTCCTAATTTACAACTCAATCTGAAAGAAGTATTTAGTGCTTCTTAGCTGCCTTAATTCCCGTCGCTGATGGTTGTGCCTCCATCAACAATGATGTTTTGCCCCGTTAAATCGGCCACTACTTTCTCACACGCGTCAGCATCGTTGCTCGATACAATCACCACCGCACCCTGTACCCCCATCGCTAGTGCAATCGCCTTCCCCATGCCCGACGAAGCTCCTGTAACCAACACCACTTTGCCATCTAGCCTAAATAAGTTTTTCATTTACTCCTGTCAACTTTTGTGGCTATTCATGAATCATACATTCTTCTAGTATCTTCCCATTTACCTCAAACGGTTTCGCTTCGATGAGCACAAACACAATGCGGCAAATTTGGTCATTGGACGGGTTTCGCCATTTGTGAATCGTTCCACGTTGTACGATGATTCCTCCCGCTTCTATCTTTTTGAAAACACCATTATCTAACTCTAATTCAATCGTACCGCTTATGACAATACCGTAATCGATGCTGCTAGTGCGATGAAAAGGTGAAGAAGCATTGGGCAACATATCCACGATTCGAATGACCGAGCCGCCTTTTAGCGTCGTACCTGCATCACGCACACGGCCATCGGTTTTATCGTTACAATCGGCTGGAACGGTTTGGGTCGTCCAAATTGTCGTCATAGCAGCGTCTCGTGTAGGAATAACCACCGTCTCAAAAGAATCATCGGACGTAAAAATAGCCGTACCGTCGTCGGTATGGCCTGTTACTATGCGTTGAATGGGAGTTGACATATACTTTAAAACTTGAAGGGTTATCTTCTTACAAAAGTATAAATCAATCTTGGAGAGATACTATACAAAAAACAGCCATAAATTGACAAAATCAGGCAATTCTGACACTTATCAATTCATTTATATCTCTGCAAGTTGGGTAGAATCAATTTATTGCCACCCAACTTGTTACTTGACAACAGTTACTCCACAAATTTCCGTTGACTTACCGTAGTTTGCGTGGGGAAATCCACAGGAATCGGAATATCCACTTTACCTGTAGCCGCCCACTGCGCACCGCGTTGAAGACAAGTAATGAAACCCACGCATTCCACCGAATAGTCAACGTGCCCAAGTGGCGTGTGAAAAATTCGGCCTTTGCCTTGTTTAATAGTCATTAGCATAGGTTCGTGGCGGTCGGTACCGCGATTGTCTTTCGGAGAAAAAGCGGTGGCCAATACCTCCATATTTTCGGCAGGTCCACGCAAGCGGTCGTACATTTCGTCTTTGGAGTGCATCCAATTCAGCGGCATTCCTTTGGTAATAGGGTGTTTTGAGTTACGAACAGTTATCAAAAACTCTTTTTGTGCCCCGTGAGAGCCAGCACGACCAGGGCTAGTATCCCGTACTAATTTCCCTTCTTTGTCATAATACACAAATGGGCCGTCTTTTTCGGTACGGTCGCCCCAGCCTCCCAAACCAATCATGCGGTTGTAGGCGGGCCACATCGGAAACGAATTATCTGCCGCATGAACTACGACTAGCCCACCGCCTTTATTGATGTATTTTTCAAAATCGGCTTGCGTGCCGTCCGACCAAGGGGCAGCGTTCCAACCAAAATTGCAGATAACGACATCGTACTTGAAAAAATCGGGATGGTAGGCAGAATCCATCTTAGGCTTAGGCAACGATTGCGTCGCAGGAAGACCTTTAATCGGGTATTTAGCTTCCAAATCACCACCGTTCCACGTATAATAAGTACGCTGAACATCCACAGTAAACTTCCCCGTTTCCTCCAAATAGCGTTTCATCATGTAGGTAATTTTGGGCCATTGATCGTGATTGTTTTGGCCATCAATAATAAGTGCTTTTAACACTTTTTTTGAGGGATTAGCGACCGAAACATGACTAGAATAGATGCCTATCACTAGCACAAGGAGCAAAAAACTGAATTTCTTCATTGGGTTTGCTTGGTTTTAAAGTACATTTTACCTTTAGTTAGAAAAAGCAAAAATTACGTTCTTCCTATCTATTGTTTTAGGATTGATTTTTCAAAACCTGCCGAAAGTTTCAGAAACTTTCGGTAGGTTACTGTTATCTTTGAGGTATTCACTTAATGGCATAAACCTACTACCGATGAAGCCCCTAATTTACTTGTGTTTTTTGACGTTCGCACTTAACGTTTTGGGGCAAGACAAGCCCTATTTCTATGAAATTCCGAAAGACCCCGAGCAGTACACGGCCGAAAGTGTAGCAGCTCGATTGGTAGACGGACTAGGTTTTCGCTATTATTGGGCTACGGAAGGCTTGCGCACAGTAGACCTCAACTACCAGCCTACCAAAGAGGCCAGAACCTCACTACAAACCCTCGAACACATTTTGGATTTGACAACATTCGTCACAAATGCCGTTCAACAACGTACTACAACAAGTTTGACAAAACCAGGTCAAATAACGTTTGAGGAGAGTCGGGCAAAAACCTTGGAAAACTTAAGAGAAGCAAGTCTTACGCTTCGTACTTCGGGAGCCGATTTAAACAACGAGGTTGTTTAGTTGAAATGGGGTTACTTTGTATTATGAATAAATTACCTGTTTACGTTTCGGAATCAGATTTTGAAACCTACATACTCCCCAATTTGACCCACAACATTAGCCATAATCGGTTAAAAGTCAGTTATC
>JALQYJ010000189.1 GCA_023254175.1 Runella sp.
TTGATTGGTTATGAAAATGAATACATTTTTTCGAATACCTTTCTGATGTTTCTTTCAATGGTATTCACGAACGCCAGTTTATTAAAAAATGGCGTTCGTGAAAAAAATCAAAACCTTAAATTCGCCTGCACACCCATTAAACGAGGTGAGCCAAAAATCCAGTTGTAAATATTGATGGTTCCCCCGTTGAAAGATGAGTAAGTAATGATACGATTATCTTCTAGATTTTGAGCAAATACGCCTACATCAAACTTACCACTTTGGGCCGTGTAAGTAAGCATAATATCAGTTTTGGTGTAAGAAGGCTGTTTGTCCATAGCATAATTAAAAGCCGTGGTATAATACGATGACTTGAAGAGGGTCTGAATGCCTGCTGTAAGCACTCCGCCACCAAGGTTAAAGTCGTGGTTATATCCAGCCGTAAGGGTAGCTTTAGGCGACATCGGCGCTACTTTCCCTTTTAAGTCTACCGAACGAACATCCCCGTTTACAACATTCTCGACCGTTTTAAGTTCTTTGTATGTAGCATCCAATAGGTTGACCGAAAATTTAATGCGGTCAGCTTTACTTAGGGCGTATTCTCCTTCTACTTCCAGGCCGTTCACTGTACTTACACCTGCGTTTTGAATGGCTCCTCCCACAGCGGTTGAAATAAAGATAGATACTTGTTGGTCTTTGTAGTCGTAGTGGAACGCTGAGGCATTCAGGCGTAATCTATTATTGGCAAATTTATTTTTTGTTCCAAGCTCGTAGGCAGTCAAGTACTCTGGGTTGTAAGCTCCTTGATTATCAAACCCTCCTGCTTTGTACCCTGTGCTCACTTTTGCAAAGATCATTTTATTCGCATCTATTTTATAATCCATGCCCAATAGCCAAGTCGTTTGGTTCCAACTACCTTCTGTCGGGACACCAGAAATAGGTTTCATCCCTGCTTGTGTCATACTTGTGGGCACATTGGGGTAGAAAAACCTGATAATTGTTGGTGGGCCAAATGGAGCAGCTGCTAAATCTGAACCTTCAAGTGTTTTCTTATCTGTTGTATTTCTCAAGCCAAGTGTCAAACCTACTTTTTCATTGACGTTGTAAGTGGCTTGTCCGAAAAATCCTAAGGTATTTGAATTAACATTTCTGATGAAAAAATTGAGGAAGGGCACTTGTCCGCCGAACGCTCCCGCAGCAGCAGGCAATACCAGGCCTCTTCTCACATCTTGATTTTCTGTACTGTAGAAACTCCCCAATTGCCAGCTCAATTTAGCTGATTCTCCGTTTAAGCGTAATTCATGGCTTTGAGTTTTATAATTCAAATCATTATGAAAGCTAAAAGTCTCAGGCACAAAACCGTTAAGAGGCTGATAGCCATCCATATTTACTTTACGAAAACCACCTGAGTACGACAAAATAGCGCCACCAAAATCGTACGCAATTTTTCCTCTAAGAGCCGCTTGATCAATCTTCATAAAACCTGCTGTAGCAACTGGATAATCCTTGGGCAACGAAGTTGTCCAATTGAGAGGTGCTTGTCCTTTCAACTCTGCACTACTCCCCATTGACACACCATATTGCGAAGGGGCTTGTTGGTCTGTTTTCCCTAATTCACCTGCTACATAAATTGACAATGCTCTTGTGGGATTGATGCTAAGGCCAGCCCGGGTAGCCCAGAAATTTCCGTTATCGATTTTACCCACTTTATCACCACCATCCCGATAACCATCATGCTTCGAAAGCACCCCTGCCACTCTGACAGCGGCGATTTTACCCAATGGTAGGTTTACAGCACCGTTCAGCTTTAATGAATTATAATTCCCATAGCTTCCTCCTATCTCCACTTCTCGAGTCTGAGTAGGTTTCTTTGTAATGATATTTACTGCTCCTGCCGTGGCATTCCGCCCATAAAGCGTACCTTGAGGGCCCTTTAAAACTTCCACTCGATCTAAATCAAATATCGCCGTATTTAATGCCAAAGGGCGGTTTAAGTATTCTCCATCAATTCCTACAGTAACGGCCTGATCAGAGAGTTCGGCAGCTCCATTGTTGCTTCCAACGCCACGAACGTTGATTTGGTTAAAAATGGTATTTTGGACAATGTTTAGGCTTGGTGCAATAGCTTGCAACTGCAACAAATCGGTTACACCTTGTTTTTGAAGTAATTTACCAGTTACTAAATCCATTGTGATAGGTACCCTCTGGGCTGATACTGAGCGGTTTTCAGCCGTTACTACTACCTCTTCCAAGCTTTCATTTGCCTCTTCCATGGTAATAGTAAACTTAGTCTCGGCTCCCATTTCTTTTTCAAGCAACTGATAACCCACAAAAGAAAAAATAAGGGTTTGGCTTTTTTTTGCATCAATACTAAATTCCCCATTTTTATCAGTGGTCGTCCCTTTGGTTGTCCCTTTTACTACAATATTTACTCCTGGTAATACTTCCCCTTTTGAGGAGGTTACTTTTCCAGTTATCGTTTGAGCCACTCCATTTGCCAGAGCACAAATGGTAAAAAGAACGAAAAGCAATGATTGGCGCCAAGTATTTTGGCTAAGAATAGGTTTTTTCATACTTTTGATAGGTTTAAATTTTGCAATGCTTTTCTGCTGCCGATATCGCCAGAAAAAGAACCAAAGCCGTCTCTATTCGCAGTAGAGGCGGTTTTTTGTTGGAAACCTTTTTTTGACTTATTCAGCGAAATTCTTGTACAAAAGTACTCCCTCAAACAGTACAATTCTTTATCAAAATGATGCAAAAGACTAACAAAATCAATCCATACTTTCAAAATCAATCCAATAAAAAAGCCCAGCCCTTATGCAAGGCAGAGCTTCAAAGAGATTAATGTCCGTTTTTAAAACTCGCGCTCCCCAAATTCGCTCGATGGCAGTTTGGTCTTACGGTCAGTTTTATTGAAACTATACGAAAGATTTAACAAGAAGATATTGGTTTCTTGGATGTAGTTGGTAGTAGTATAGAAATTACTACCCCAGGTCGAAATTCGTTGCTCATTGACGTTCATTTTACCAAACGACGTATTTTGCCAAAGCAGCGAAACACTCATTTTGTTGTTCATCAGCGCTTTCTTTATCGAAAAATTTGGTTGATAAAAACGCGAGTCTTCTCCCTGTGCCGTGTTTCTTGCCGATAAGTACGAGAGGTTAAACTGCGTACTCAAAGTTGGCGTAAACTGGTAATTGAGGTTAGAATTGATAGAATACACCCAACCTTGACTATTGACTACCAACGAGTTATCAAACAATGCACCCTTAATTGTTAGATTATAAACGTTTCCACCCACAAAGATTTTCAGCTTCTTAACGGGCGAAATGGTCACCCCGATTTCTGACCCCATCAGGCGCGCTTTACCTGCATTGGTATAAATTCTGTTCAAGATCGTGTCATTATACACACTATTGACGCGGTTAACGATGTCGGTAATTTGTTGACGATATACGTTCCAGTACAACGATACCTTTTTAAAATCTTTGGTAAGCCCAAGCTCATAAATCCCAACAAACTCAGGACGAATGTTGGGGTCGCCTTGTTCGAGGGTTTCGCTGTGTTCGCGCTCAGGATAAGGATTCAGTTCGTTGTTGGTCGAACGTTGCACGCGACGACTGTAAGCAGCTTTGAGGCGAAGGTCTTTTCCCATATCGAATAATAAATTGGCCGAAGGGAACAAATTTGACAATTTCAATTCATTCGGTTTTCCTCCACGGTTGTCTGTAAATTCGCGCAAAGCGTTCTCATACCGCAATCCCGACGAAAATTCAAGCTTTTTAAACTTACCCGCGTACTGCGCATAAAGACCATGTATTCGGTTATAAATAGCAACGTTGGCCGTAAAAGCAGGATTGACTACCAATGGCTGGTTGCTGCCATTTTTATCAGAATACACAAACACTCCCTCTTGATTTTGTTGACGATACTGATAGCCCATTGAGAGTTTCCCAATACCTAGTTGCTTTTCATAATCGGCTTTTAGGCGGAGAGCACGGAGCGGATTCGAGCCCGTATTGAGGGTATATTGAAGGGTATCTCTGAGATTGTTGATAGAAATATTACTATTTTTGGTAAAACCATCAATCAACGCCTCTTCGTACAGGCCAGAAATGCTCAAGGTAGAGGAGTTTTTGAATTTATGGGTATAATCGAGGTTTACGACCTTAAACGCGCCCGATTTTAACACTAAATTGGGGTTATAATACTGCGCTCGCCCCACCATTTGACTGGTCAGGAGGTTTACTTTGGTATTGTTTCGGTAATAAATATCGGCCGTTCGGTACTGATCGCGGCCACCCACATATACGCCCGCCGAAAGTTCATCCGATTTTGAGATGGTGTAAATTGCGGAAGCCCGCAGGCCGTAGTTTTCGCGTTTTAGGCTCCGCTCACCGTCGCTCGGAAATTGGGTTCGTACATTATTAATAATGGTATAAACATCTCCGACGCGTTGCCCTGCAATGTCGTTTTTGAGGTAATTCCCCGAAACCGTCACATCCCACTTTCCTTTGCGGTAGTTGAGCGTGGCGTCTGCTCCATAACGTCGGGGTTCAGTGGAGTTCGCGTAGGCTTTCAAGCGTGGTAGGCCATACTGAATATTAGTCGTTAGTGATAAACCATCGTTCGTGCCTGTTTTGGTAATAACATTTATAATTCCTGCTTTGCCATCGGCGTCGTATTTGGCCGAAGGCGCCGTAATCATTTCGATTTTTTCGATAGTATTAGCTGGAATTTGCGACAAAATCGTGGCGGCATCAATTTGCGAAGGTTTTCCATTCACCAAAATCAAAAAGCCTTTTGACCCTCTGACCATAATTTCCCCTTCGGCGTTGACCATCACCGACGGGATATTTTTTAGTACATCGGTGGCCGTTCCTCCCCGCGCTACTTCAAACTGTTCGGCCTTAAATACTTGTTTTTCGAGGGTTGCTACTACGTTGGGTTTGACTCCCGTCACCATCACTACATCCAATTGCTGACTCATAGGCGTGAGGGAAATCGCCCCTAAATCAAGCCGTTGGCTCGCTTTGTCATAGCTAACTTCGATGTACTTGGTTTTATAGCCAACGTACTCCACTTTGATGACGTACTTATCGTCTTTTAATCCAACAAACTGAAAAGAGCCTTTTTCGTCGGCTACTTCACCTTTTATCAAGTTTCCCTGCTCTTTGGACTCTAACCGAATTGTAGCAAAAGCCAAAGGCTCGGTTGTGAGTGAATCAACGAGCCTTCCTTTGATAAAACTGCCCGACTGAGCATAACCCGCCAAGCCAAGTACTAATAAGAATGGGATAAAAATTAACTTTTTCATAGAATGGGGATAATTCAACTTCTGACTATAAAGGTATGAACTATATCAAAACTACTTTGGTTTCCAGCGGGCTAGACGCTTACCTCACCTCTAACACCACAGGCCCGCACGGGTCTATTTCGTTTTATGGCGTCTATCCAACCTATTTGGAAGATAAACGCCATAATTTACATGGTTTTAACAAGCTATCTACTCGTAAGCGACCTTATCGATTACACAATCTCCAAGTTTTGAGCCATAAAACTACCCTGTTTATAAATCAATCATCCTCAAAAGTGATAGACGCCCAAAATATGTCCTTTGACCCAATTGGAAATTTGAAACATTTTTCTTTTTTTGTGATGATATAACCGCTGTTCTCGGAAAGCAAAGTATTTTCAAGAACAAATACGGAATCATCACGAAATAGACGCCATAAAAGCTGACAACAAACGGTTATAAACACTTGAAAACGGCGGCGTGGCATAAATACAATCGTTGGCTGTGATTTTACTGACTGCTAACAAAGAAATGAACAAAAAATACAGATGGACAAATTCCCTAAAATTGTATCGACTGAACTAAAATACTACGTTTACATTTATTCAAATCCGATAACGGAAGAAATATTTTATGTTGGAAAAGGCTTTGTTGCATGGTTCGGATAGCATAGAGATTTGACGAGGTATAGTTCTAAAGAATGAGGCTTTTTCTAGTCAAAGTAGATTATTTTGGATAATTTGGCGCCATTTTACGTTGTACACATTTGACAATCTATTGTATTT
>JALQYJ010000035.1 GCA_023254175.1 Runella sp.
GCAAGGTCGTTTGGTGGGCTCAATTTCAGACTTAGATTGTTCAAAGACGTTGAAAAATTAACCGAATCCTCCCAAGCAATGTTGCAAATGGCTTTTATTTCACTTATAATCAGTCGCTTATAATCGCAAAACAATGTCTAAGACTTAGCTTGTTTTATTCAAGGATTAGTAAGGAGGAAAACTATGTGGTTTCAATCATTCCTTCACCTCAAAAGTCACCGTCCCCTCCCCCGCTCCAAGAGCCTCTTGTAGTCCTGTGACATCATTAATTTTACCGATTTTGGTGTGACTGTGGGTTGTGGTAAATCCTTTGTAAAATACCACCAATATGCGAGAACCGTACAGCATCAAATCACCCACCTGAATACTCGGCGTAGCAGAGACATTGTTTGGCAATACCTTTGGCAAATAGGCGTATTTTTCATTGTCATCTAACTCTATCAGATTGATAGTCAAAAAAATTGAACAACAAAAGCTTTGGATGTAGTATTAATTGATTTTATTGTTCGTGTTCAACTCAATTGAAGGGCTGATTGTTAATTGATTTTCTTTTTGACAAAAGGTCAACAATAGACTCATTGTTAATGACAAGAATGGAGTAACCTTTATCATAGAGGTCAGTTTCGTTTGATAATTCTCTTGAAATTATAATTCAATGTTATGTTCCACATAAACCCCTTATTACCTGGCAAATTTGACGTAAACGTCTGGTTGATAGTAGATTGAAGACTGAAAGAAGATTTTTTGTGCCCCACCGCCACGGTAACCGTCAGGTAACTTCCTTTATAGCCATCGGTGTTGAGAAAGAAAACACTTGGGAATACATTTAAGTACACATTTTGGCTCAAACCAACATTGGTAATAGCGGTGTTCAGGAACAAAACCTTGGTTTGTTGAGGTCCGCTTTTTTGTAAGGCATTTCCTTGTAAATATACGGCACTTGCCCCAAAATGGTCATTGAACTGGTAGCTTGGTACTACCTCAAAGGCAATGAATCGGAGCATTTCGGTTATTTCGGTGGTTTTGCCGTTTTCGGTGTCTTGGCGTTTTATGAGCGTAAAAGCGGGATGCGTACCTACCCTAAAACCAAATTTTTTTTTGTCAATCAATTTATAGCGAAACCACCAGAGGAAACCGCCATTTTTGGCATCCAAAGCCACTCGAATGTCAGGGTCGAAACTAAATCTTTTTTTGCGAAACGATAACGTGCTTACCATCGCTGGGCTATTTAGAGAAAACGATGGAATGATAGAAAAACCATTGTTGGTCAAACCTACCGAACCCGAAAAAGTAGAAGTATTTTTGGTGCTATCGGGCGTTTGCCCGGAGCTAAGTAATGAGGTAAAAATAAACAGGAAAAGAAAAAGAGAATTTAGTAAACGATTCATTGATAAGTTTTTTTGACAAAGTTAGTGTGAGCATTTAGGATAACTTTTATACATTTTACGGTTTTACTTACCAATTTTACCGATGGTATTCCAAGTCAGCATTTAAGAATGTAGATTTGGTAAAAATACCAAGCCGATGATTATTTACGATAGCATAAAAACCTATAACGAAACCTTCAATCACCCTACCTTACACCCGCTCATCAGTGTGCTGGATTTGAGTAAAGGTAACCCCTTGAAACGAGACAAATTCCGAATGGACTTCTATGCCATCATCATCAAAGATAGCAAATGCGGCGACTTGAGGTATGGCTTGAAATACTATGATTATGACGAAGGAAGTATTGTTTTTTTTGCTCCAGGACAAATTGCCACCTCAGAACCCGAGGGCGAATGGCATCAACCCTATGGCCTTGCCCTTATTTTTCATCCCGATTTAATCAAAGGAACGAGCTTAGGCAAGCAAATTCACGAATACACCTTTTTTAACTACGATTCTTACGAAGCACTGCACGTTTCGGAGAAAGAAAGGAACTTGATGGATATTTGTTTTGCTAATATTGAATTGGAAATCAAGCACAATATTGATGCCCACAGCAAAAAACTCATCGTGGCCAACATTGAATTGTTATTGAAATATTGTAGTCGTTTCTACGACCGACAATTCATCACGCGTGAACACGTAAATCACGGAATTATCGAACAATTTGAGCAGAAATTAAACGAATATTTTCAAGGGGAAGATTTGAAAATCAATGGTTTGCCCTCAGTTGCATACTTTGCCAATGAGTTACATCTCTCGGCCAATTATTTTGGAGATTTGGTCAAAAAACAAACAGGAAAATCAGCCTTAGAATACATACAACTCCGCTTGATAGATTTAGCTAAAGAACGCATCTTCGACAACAGCAAATCGGTAAGCGAAATAGCCTACGAATTGGGTTTCAGATATCCGCAGCATTTTACCAGATTTTTTAAGCAAAAAGTGGGGGTAAGTCCGATAGAGTATCGGGGGTTGAATTAAAGTTAGCTAAAGCTATTGGGTTGTGTTGACTATGATGTAATCGTTGAGCGATTGGTAGTCAATAATGGCGTCAAATTCATAGTTTTCTTTGTCAGTATAAAGGCCTAATTTACTGTAGGTTTCAAGTACCCCAAATTCTTACTCGATTTTTCAATCGTACGGCACAAAGTCACAACGGTAAATACCCCATTTGTGTACATAAAAATCTCTCTACACCTCAACCACAGGCACTTCGCCTTCCACAATTAGCTTGCCTTCCGTGACTGATTGAATGTATTCGACCGTAATGCCAGGGGCTATTTCAAGCAGTTTGAAGCCTCCTTCGGGCACTACTTCAAAGACGCCCAGTTCGGTCACAATTTTTTTAACGCAGCCAATACCCGTCAACGGCAACGTGCAGCGTTTCAACAACTTAGACTCTCCTGCTTTGTTGACGTGCTGCATGGCTACAATGATATTTTTGGCCGAAGCGACCAAGTCCATTGCACCACCCATACCTTTCACCATTTTACCAGGGATTTTCCAATTGGCAATGTCTCCGTTTTCGGCCACTTCCATGGCACCTAAAATCGTTAAATCCACGTGCTCGCCGCGAATCATGGCAAAACTTTCCGCCGAACTAAACAACGAAGACCCCGCTTGCATGGTCACGGTTTGTTTTCCCGCGTTTATCAAGTCAGCATTTACATTTTCTTCAGTCGGAAAGGGACCAATACCCAACAAACCATTTTCGGATTGAAGTACCACATTAATGCCTTCGGGGATATAGTTGGCTACTAACGTGGGGATTCCAATGCCGAGATTGACATAGTAACCATCGCGGAGTTCTTTGGCGATGCGTTTGGCGATACCGAATTTGTCGAGTCCCCCAACTCCGCGCGGCGTACCGTCCGATGGGGGAGTTAAAACAGAGACTCCCCCATTGGAGGCAGAGGGGGTAACCGTCCGTTGTTCAATTCGTTTTTCATAGTTTTTCCCTTCAAAAATCCGCTGCACGTAGATGCCCGGTACGTGAACTTCGTTGGGGTCAAGTTCTCCCGCAGGGACTAATTCTTCAACCTCTGCAATACATACTTTGCCTGCAGCGGCCATCATTTGATTAAAATTTCGGGCGGTTCCTCTGAAAACCAAATTGCCAGAGGTATCTCCTTTCCAAGCTTTTACAATCGAAAAATCAGCGCGTAGCCACGATTCCAGCAGGTATTTTTTTCCGTTAAACTCTCGTACTTCCTTGCCTTCGGCTACCTCCGTTCCGACACCTGCGGGGGTAAAAAACGCGGGAATTCCTGCCCCACCTGCTCGTACCCGCTCGGCCAATGTCCCTTGGGGAATCAGTTCGACTTCCAACTCACCCGAAAGCAATTGTCGTTCAAACTCCTTATTTTCACCTACATAGGACGAAATCATTTTTTTGACTTGTCGTTCTTGGAGCATCAACCCAATGCCAAAGGTATCGACTCCCGCATTGTTGGAGATACAGGTCAACTGCCTAACTCCTTTTTCAACCAGCGCTTCAATACAATTTTCGGGGATTCCACATAAACCAAAACCTCCAAGCATCAATATCGCTCCATCTTTTATATCTGCTACGGCTACTGCTGCTCCCTCTACTACTTTGTTTATCATCGTTTTTTTTAATTAATCTATCAATATGGCCAAGCAATAGCCAAACACTAGAGTAGGACTAATGCGGTCAGACTATCATCTGACCGAGTTTGCCCTATTTTACTTCGATTCAATGACCAATCGGTACGGTTTTAAAACTGATAACGACAAAATTAAACCTAACCCACCCCCAATCAAAAACAATAACATCAACGAATATCGAATCATACTTTCATCTTTAAAAACATAATCAGTAAAAATTGCTACCAACGTAGGCCCCAATGACATACCAATTAGGTTAAGAATAAATAGCAAAATCGACGATGCCAACGCCCTTACTTGATTCGGCATCATCTCTTGTACTGCCGCCGTAGCCGCGCCAAAAGGGGTTGCTAACCCAAAAATAGGCACTCCGATTAACATCAATGCCCATTCAGGTTTTGGTAAAAGCACTGCAACAGAACCTACCAAACACAAAACAGCTGCAATAACACTCACTCTGAGTTTACCATCCAATTTTCCTTCACGAGTGAGTTTGTCAGCATACCATCCCCCAAACAAAACACCAGAAATGGAGGCTATGATAACCACTGTCCCATAAAATGCCCCCGCCCTTGGGATTTCCCAACCATAGGTACGAGCAACGAAAGTGGGTACCCAAGCATTACTCCCAAAGTTGACGAGCGCTTGGGTCGAAGTAACAAAACTAATGAGTAAAAAAGCGGTTCGATGTTGGAAGATAATTTTTAGCGATTCTGTCAAAGTAAGTTTAGCCTGTTGCCCTTCCTTCAACATTAAGTTTTTGCGAACAGGCTCTTTCACCGTAAACAGCAGTATGGCAATCAGTAATCCAGGTAAGCCTACGTACAGAAAAATCAACTGCCACGGAAAAATTTCACCCAAAACAGGAACATTGACCATTCCCTCCGTGGGTAATTTGGCCACTATTCCCGAGCCGATAAGGGTAGCTAATCCTCCACCCAAAAATATTCCCATTGTAAACAGACTCATGGCAGTAGCCAAACGGTTTTTGGGAAACAAATCAGCTATCATCGAGTACGCCGAAGGTGAGAGCGTAGACTCTCCTACACCTACTCCCATTCGTACCAAAAAAAATTGGACGTAATTACCAACCCCAGCACAAAGCGTAGTCATCACAGACCAGGCAGTTATTCCCATCATTATGATATTTCGGCGGTTTTGACGGTCGGCTAACCGACCAATAATCATCCCAAAAAGCGTATAAAACAGCGCAAAACTCAATCCCATCAACAAACTTACCTCTGTGTCTGTCAGATGTAAATCTCGCTTGATAGGCTTGACCAACAAACTCAAAATTTGACGATCAATGAATGATGAAATGTTGGCTAAAGTGAGCAATGCCACTAAATACCATGCGTAACGAGGAGAAGAGTTCACGAGAAGAAGAATTTATAAATTACGAATCTTGGTTAATTCACTTTATATACCTGAATCAGCACTTTATCAGGTTTTCGGATGCCCGTTGCCACAAATACCGATTGAGTCAGCCATACGTACTTTGGGTCAGCCGTTTCAAATACTGGAATAGACCGAAAGTAATATTCTGATGGGTCAACTTCTTTTCCTTCCGACAGACGCTTCATTACCTCCGCAGGCCCACGGCGAAGTCCTTGGTTAACAATCGTAATCAAAGCACCATCATAGGTTTGAAGTACATAACGGGCATCCAACTCCGCTACCCCATCCGTACGAATTACCTGCCAATCATATCCTCCTGCTTGAATCTTTCCTTTGATAGCAGGGCCTTCAAACATTCCTCCCGTAATGGGAATCATACGGCGATTGCCACGGTGAGTATCGCCCATAAATTGTATATCGGCGACCTCCACTCTCAATTCAAAAGCAAATTCTAATTCCATCTTTATTTTTTATTCAAAGTCCTACTCACCCTAAGAGTTTGTTTAGGTTTTAGAGTTCATATTTTTGCAAGAGTTAAATCACAAAACGCAAGTTGAATGAACGCCTCGGCTGAGCAGGCAAGTTTTTCGTAATCTCGACTTAATCGTCTATAAAAATTCAACCAATCAAATGAGCGTTCTACCTGCCAAGCCCCCCTTTGTGGGACAAATCCCTGGCATGAGGGCGGTTTTTGAGTAATTTCAACCCTGAAACCACCATAGCCAACAGCCAGCTCAAAATTGCCTTGGTAAGCTTGGTAAGCACAAACCAACTGCGTCGGCAGTCCACAGTCCAATTTAAAGTATCGCTAACTTGATGAGCTTTCCGTAATAATTCAATGCCAGCCCGACCATCCTGTTGATTAGCTGATGAGACATGGACTGCCTAAAGATAGCCTAAAGTATCAACCAATAAATGACGTTTAATTCCCACCCCCATCTATGTCCGTATCCAAGCTAAAAAACAACCTTTTACGAAAGCTCTGGCTGTCAATGGCGGCTCTTGAGGATAAT
>JALQYJ010000114.1 GCA_023254175.1 Runella sp.
TTTGTTTGTGCGCGTAATACGCATAACACTTTCTTGCCAGCCATTGACAGCTTTTCTTCAAAGCTGCGGTTGTCGTCTAGCCCACGCGGATACTTCAACGGACCGTATTTTGGCATACCGGAAAATCCGGCTTTGTGGGTGATAGTACCTGTTGACTGCGGGGGTACAAACTTGCCGTAGAACATTTCGGTTAGATTCATTTTCTGCTCTTTCTTATTTCAAGTGTTTCCAGCTATTTAGTGCTTCATTCATGTGTTGAAAGAAACGAACCACTCGTAGGTACTGTAACTTACTCCAAAACTCTCGTACAAACTGACTCATGGTTCGCTCCTAAAAGGGTGGGGTACTTGCCCTGCCTATACACCGATTGCTTGGCTTGCTAATATCCTGTGTTGTGGATAGCGTTTGGATAAGTGCTTTATCCGAACTAATCGTTGCAAAATCATAGCGAGGAATAGTATTATCGCTCAGATTTACAGCACTTTCAAGGCTATTGATGTAACTGTTACTTGATGTACTAAACGCATTAACACCTTGGTAAACAGAGTTTCCCTGAAGGTACTGGATCCCACTTTCCAACGACCAACGCGATGACAACTGCACACCACCTTGCCATTGAAAAGCGTACGAAAGAGCCGATCGGTTAGTTGCTGATGGGGTTCGTGCCGAATTATTGAAAGATGCAGAGGCGCTGTACAATGGGGCATTGTTTGTTGTGGCAAGCCTACTACCTCCAATTTCCACCCCAGCATTGTAACTTGCAGGCATTACTCCTACCGACGCCCAGTATTCTTTAGGCAATTGCTTGGGTTTTATCGCTTCTAAAGGTTCGGCAGGTGCTGCCACCCACGGCTGACGCTTGGGATGCCCCAAAAGTTCACGCATTTTTTTGCTTTCTAAAAAAGCCAATGTCATCTCAGGGCTTACTTTTATTGCCGATGGAGAAGCTATTTTCCCTTCTTCTTTCATGACTACTACTGGTATTTCGGCAGAAGAAGTGCCTTTCTCATTCCTTTGATCTCCGCTGCTAGGCGTTGAATTTTGAGTATTTACAGAAGCTATTGTTTTTTCAGAAAAGACCGAATTTGACGCAGTTGTAGTTGATTGTTTTAAGTATTGACGCACATTTCTTACTTTTTTGCCTCCATTTCGATTCATAAAGCGAGAAGCCTCTCCTAACGAAGAAGCTGCAGCGATTTGTACTTTTTCCCCTGTGGCTTCTGTTGGTATCTGTGCTACCACTTGCGATTCTACTGGGATATTATTTGTCTTCAAACTTGTTGCAGATTGCTTTGCGCTGGCTTGCGGTGTACTTGGGTTAGCCGATGGAGCAGAAGCAACGGTTTGAGATTGTTGAACCAATTCCATCGAAGCAGCCACATTTTTTTCAGGGAGGTTGGTTTTTAGCCACCACCCGCCTACGACCAAGAGCAAAGCAGTGACACTCGCCGCAGCTACCCAGCGAAGTTGCTGCGTACGTCGCCAAAACGGAATCACCATGACGTGCTCTTCTTCCTCGTCCAAATGCGCTTCAATTCGCTCCCACAAGGCAGGAGGGGGCGTTTCGGAGGCATCGTCAAAGCGTTGTCGCCATTCGTTTTCAAAATTATGTTCTTCCGAAGAAGCCATGTTGGTCGTAGTATTCAATTGATGTACAAACTCTTTGTTTTTCTGCTACACTTCATGCTCGCACTACGAAGAGTTTGTATTATTCGTTTCTAAAATTTTAATTTGTAAAAGCTGTTTTGCCCGAGCGTACTGTGACTTAGAAGTTCCTTCCGAAATCCCCAATATCTGAGCAATTTCGTTGTGTTGGTAGCCTTCAATGGCATACAGGTTAAAAACCGACTGACATCCCGTAGGCAGCTCACGTACTAGGCCGAGGAGCTGCTTATATTCCATGTCCGAAAGCGTAGTTTCTCCCTCCGAAACCGCATCGGTATAGTCATCCACATCGGCTTGGTCTAAATAGGCTTTTTCTTTACGTAAGTACGAAATAGCCGTATTTACCATGATTTTTTTAATCCACGCCTCCAACGGACAATCGTAACGAAAGGTGTGTATTTGTGTAAAAACTTTCACAAACGCTTCTTGAAGTACGTCTTCTGCCTCAAAACGGCTACGAGTATAGCGCTGGCAGACCGCAAACATCCGTCCAGCAAAACGCTCATAGAGCGTTTTTTGGGCAGTGCGGTTTTTATTTTGACACCCCTCAACTAGCGTACGTTCATCTTTCATGCAATCCGTTCTGACTTTATGACGCTGTAGATGCTTTTATGGTTGGAATGTACTTCAAAGTTTTTGTTTTGGGATACACAGGGTCGGGTTTTGACAAACTCTTAACATATTACTTTACTAACGCGAGGGCATTTTTTACGCGATGTTCGAGAGATTCCCAGTCTTTCTTTTGGAGAATTTCGGAGGTGAGCAAGCGCGAGCCAATTCCTACTGCATCTGCTCCTGCTCCAAACCATGTCTTCAGGCTCTCGGCGGTTGGCTCTACCCCTCCCGTTACAAGGACGGTTGTCCACGGCATTGGCGCTTTTAAGGCTTTTACAAAAGAGGGGCCAAGGGTGTCTCCTGGAAATAATTTTACAATTTCTACCCCCCAAGACTCTGCCGTTGAGATTTCGGTTAATGTAGCACAACCAGGCAAATAGCCTACCTTTCGGAGATTGCACACTTTAGCAACATCCGCATCAAAACTTGGGCTGACGATAAAATTAGCCCCTAGCTGCAAGTACAACGCCGCCGTAGCAGGGTCGATGATGGTTCCCACGCCTAAAATCAAATCGGGATAGTTGGCACGGGCTGTTTTTACCAACTCCGCGAACAGTTCATGGGCAAAATCTCCACGGTTGGTAAGTTCAAACACCCGAATTCCAGCCTTATAGCAAGCGCTCAGGACATTTTTACAAACATCAATATCTTGGCTGCTAAACAGTGGAACAATAGGAACATCGAGTAACGTTTGGTACACATGAAGGCGAGAAAAACGAGCCATTAGTAAATAGTTTTTTAGAGGAATTGTAATTTGGTTGACTTTTTCAGAACAATTTATGGTAAGTTCTGAGTTACACTTAAAAAATATTTTCTCCCAAACCATATGATTACCATTGTTGTTGGTACAAATCGTCGCCGTTCTAAGTCAAAGCAGGTGGCTTTATTTTACCAAAAACTGCTTTCTGAACTTCAAGTCGAAAGTCAAATTTTAGATATTGCTGACCTTCCCGACGACTTCATTCGGTCGGCATTGTATGAAAATAACGGTAAAAATGAATCTTTTAATGCGTACCGCCAACTGATGAAAGATTCTGAGAAGTACGTTTTCATTGTCCCTGAATATAACGGTTCTTTTCCTGGGGCACTCAAAGTATTTATTGACGGGCTTGGTTACCCGAGCGAGTTGTTACACAAAAAGGCAGCGTTAGTCGGAATTTCGGATGGAGTGCAAGGTTCCGCCTTGGCTCTTAGTCATTTGATAGATGTCTTTAGCTACTTGGGGATGCACGTACTTGCCCAGAGAGTTAAAATTCCGTTTATGAAAAAGAATTTCGTAGAAGGTGAAGTCGTAGACCCTCTAATTAATAAACTCATCAGAGAACAAGCCGAGTTATTGGTGAAGTTTTAATCAATCAAAAACCTATAAGGTTTGAATTGTAAGTTACTCCAATTTCTTTAATTCTGCCACTAACAATTCTATTTGTTCAAGCGAAACCGCAGGGAAATTAGCGATGCGAATCTGACTATCTTTGAAAGGGCCGTAACCACTTCCAACCACCATATTTGACTTTTTCACTTCTGCGATTACCTCCGCTGACAACTTGCTAGTGTTAGCCACCACAACCGTCCGAGAGCGGTGTCTTTCCTCAGCTACCGCTGGGCTAAACACATTACTTGTTTCTATGTATTTAGTAAGAACCTTGTATTTTTCTTCTGTTTGTTTACGGACTACATCCGCTCCTATGGCATTGAGATCTTCGGCAATTTTACCGAGCAAATAAATCCCCAGAACGTTAGGGGTGGCGGGAGTTTCGTAGGTTTTGAAATTTTTCCAAAGCGCAGGTAGATTGTGGTGCGCTCCAATCGTGATGTCATCGTACTTGTTCAACCGCTCCGACTTGGTAAGGCATTTGTCGTTGGCAATCCACACTCCTAGCCCCGCAGGCAATCCAAACGCTTTTTGCACTGAGAAGAACGCGGTATCAACCACTCCAAAATCTAGCTCAGGATAAGGTGCTGAGGAAACCATATCAACCGCAATCAATTTTTTAGAATTACTCCGCTTCAATTTATGAATATCGGGTTCGCGCATCTGAACCCCAGAACTCGTTTCGTTTTGAGTCACACAAATCACTTCGGCGTATTCTGGCACTTCCACTTCGCCATAATCAAACCCCTCGCCAAACGGTTTTTCTTGTTTGTGAGCAAACTTACGAAGCGCAACGGCGTATTCGTGAAATTTCTTGGAAAACGAACCATTAACCAAGTGAAAACTTTCGTGCTCCACGCAATTAAGCAATATCCGTTCCCATACTTCCGACGCCGACCCCGTGAAGAAAATCGCGTGAGAGTCGGGAATGTTCATCAATGTACGGAGTTGCTCGACCGTGAACTTGTAAATATCTCTGAATTTTTGGCTTCGGTGCGAAATGGAGCCAAGTTGGTTTTCGACAGCCGTACGTAAATGTTGCTCGAAGGTAGGATACATCTCGGCAGGTCCTGCCGTAAAATACACTTGTTTCATCGGTAAGTAGGTGGTCAAAATGAAAGTAGGCTACAAAAATACGCTAAATTGCTGACTACTTCTGACTATTTTTCTTCTGTTGGCTTTCAAAATACTTGCATAAATGCGTCAAATCGCATTTGTCGCATTGCGGACTACGGGCAAGGCACACATATCTCCCGTGCAAAATGAGCCAGTGGTGCGCCACAGGAATCACCGAATCAGGAATGTATTTAATAAGTTCTTTCTCAACTGCCAGCGGTGTTGTGGCGGTTTTGGGAACCAAGCCCAATCGGTGCGATACCCGAAAAACGTGGGTATCAACGGCCATAGCGGGTTGATTATAGATGACGGAGGCAATCACGTTGGCTGTCTTTCGTCCCACGCCTGGCATTTGCTGAAGTTCTTCAATAGAACTGGGCACTTCCCCGCCAAACTTATCCAATAGCATTCGCGCCATTCCTACCAAATGCTTGGCTTTGTTGTTGGGATACGAAATACTCCGAATGTACTGAAAAACTTCCTCGGAAGTACTATCTGCCAATGCTTGCGGATCTGGATAACGCTCAAATAAGGCTGGAGTTACCATGTTCACTCGCTTGTCGGTACACTGTGCCGACATAATAACCGCCACCAGCAATTCGTACGGATTGGTGTAGTGCAATTCGGTTTCGGCTTGTGGAAATTTTTGAGAGAAATGCGCAATTAACTGGCGGTAACGTTCTTTTTTTAACATATACAAGTGCTTTCGCACGGTTATCCGTTGGTGGTTGTGTGTTTCTAAAATAGCCTCCCAAAGATACTTTTTTCCATCAATATGGGTGATGTCTTTCATGGATAAGATTTGGCTATCTTTGTCGAGTTTTATCAGTTCACCTATTCATCAATCGTACATGAGAAAAAACACTCTTTCCCTTAAAAACTGGGGTGTCTCGTTGGTTTTTTTATTCGCTACTCTAGCAAGTCCATCGCACGCCCAAAAGAAAACCCTTGCTCTCAACGACATTTACGGCCCACAAGGCTCTGTTTTCACCCCTCGCACGGTTACTGGTGTTAATTGGATGCAAGCAGGAGGGTTTTATACCGCTCAGCAAGCAGGCAAGGTGGTCAAATACAGCATTGCCACGGGCGAAGCCGTCGAAACGTTGTTTGACCAAACGGCTGTTAAGGTAGAAGGCACAAACCAAAGTATTCAGTTTGATAGCTACGAGTTGAGCGCAAACGAGCAAAAACTGGTGCTTACTACGGGCATTGAGCGTATCTATCGCCGCTCGTTCAAAGCCGATTTTTACGTGTACGACCTGAAAACCCAAAAGCTGGTTCAGCTCTCTAAAAACGGCAAACAAATGCTCGCGACCATTTCGCCTGATGGTTCGAAAGTGGCGTTTGTACGCGATAACAATCTTTTCATTACTGACCTAACCACCATGACCGAGCGTGCCATTACAACCGATGGCCGCCGCAACGAAATCATCAACGGTGCCTGCGATTGGGTCTATGAAGAGGAATTTAGCTTTGCCAAAGCTTTCGAATGGTCGCCCGATGGTGCTAAACTTGCCTATTATCGTTTCGACGAAAGCCGCGTTCCTGAATACAACATGCAAATTTGGGGCGATTTGTACCCCAAAGATTATGGCTATAAATATCCAAAAGCGGGTGAAGCAAACTCGGTTGTGCAGATTTGGGTACATCATTTGGCTACTAACCAAAAAACCAAAATCGATGTGGGACCCGAAACTGACCAGTACATTGCCCGCATTAAGTGGATACAAAACGCCAATGTACTGTCGCTCAAGCGAATGAATCGACTTCAAAACCGCTTGGATATTTTGCACGCCGATGCCACCACGGGTCAAGCGCAAACTGTATGGAATGAAGAAAGTAAAACGTACGTGGACTTAGAATTTACCGACGACCTCACCTACTTGGCCGACGGCAAGTCGTTTATTCAAACCTCTGAACGCAGCGGCTACAAGCACTTGTATTTGTACGATATAAATGGCTCGCTGGTCAAACAACTGACTTCTGGCAACTGGGAAGTAACTGATATTGTGGGTATTGACGAAAAAAAACAAGTAATCTATTTCACTTCTTCGATGGTATCGCCGATGGAGCGTCACTTGTACAGTTTGAGTTTTGCAACACCCGTGGCCAAAAAATCAAAGAAAGCCGCGCCAGTAGCTGCGCCCCAGCCCGTCAAACTCACTGAAAAAGCAGGCAATAACGCCATCAATATGAGCCCTGATTGCAGCTATTACTTGGTGTATAATCAATCGGCGCAAGAGCCTCTGACGGTGAGTTTACACCAAAGCACTGCTACCCCAGCCGTACGAGTACTCGAAAACAACCAAAAACTCCGCGAACGTTTGGCCGAGTACGATCTTCCTACCCAAAACTTTTTCAAGTTTACCACCACTCAAGGTATCGAACTGAACGGTTGGATGATTAAACCGTTGAACTTCGACGTTACTAAAAAGTATCCCGTGCTCATGTACGTATACGGTGGGCCAGGCTCGCAGACCGTCACGGATACGTGGACCAATGCCCTCATTGGCTGGTTTAAGGTGCTGGCTACCAAAGGCTACCTGATTGTATCGGTGGACGGGCGCGGAACGGGTGCACGTGGAAATGCCTTCCGTACGTGCACGTACGCCCAACTTGGAAAACTAGAAACGGAAGACCAAATCGAAGGGGCGAAGTACTTAGCAACTCTCCCTTACGTGGACGCAAGCCGCATCGGGATTCACGGTCACAGCTACGGTGGCTACATGACCTCGCTTTGCATGACGATTGGGGCCAATTATTTCAAAGCGGGAATTGCAGGCGCGCCCGTCACGACTTGGCGCTACTATGACACCATTTATACCGAACGCTACCTCAAACGCCCCCAAGACAACGCTGCGGGCTACGATGATAACTCGCCGATTCAGCACGTGGATGAACTCAAAGGCAAGTTTTTCCTTATTCACGGCACGGGCGACGACAACGTGCATTTCCAGAACTCCGTTGATTTTGTCAACGCCCTCATCAAAGCAGGAAAGCAGTTTGATTCGTTTTATTATCCCAACCGCAACCACGGCATAAGCGGTGGAAATACCCTCATTCACCGTTACCAAATGATGACCGATTGGGTATTGAAGAATTTGTAAAAATACCCTCGTCCGATAGCACACTTTTAAGCGCGCTATCGGACGGTTTACAAATGCTCTCCATTTTATTTGTACTTTTCTAATCACTTCGTTTTGGGTACCTTTTTTATTAATACACTTATAAGCTATCTTTTATTCTATATTAATAGTATATTATTCTTTTCACTCCTCTGGGTGAAACAGTTGATAAAATTCAATTCTGTGTAGATTTCACGGGCTAAAAAGTAGGTTTTGCGGTTTTTCAAAAAAAACAAGGTTACGATTTGATTTTTCCTTAAATTCATCGTAGCAATATGGTTGGTTATCTATAGCCATAAATTGTACTTTTTAAACAAACAGTCTAACATTACGTATGAATACCTTCTCACTACGGTAGTGCTAAAAATGTAATGCTTTTCTTTCAAGATTGTAATTACAGATAAAGTATTTTATGGCTCCAATTTATAGCCGTACTCTTTTTTTAGGTCTAACCAGAGAAGAAATTTTGAAAGTTTTTTGACAACATTGAGAAAATGTAGTAAGCCATGTCGGAATGATTCTCCATTGCTTTTTGTGCAACAGTAATAGGACTTATGATGTTTATTCTAAAGGGACAAGCACTTTGGTGTTTTGTTCTTTGAGCAGCAGACCGATATCATTCCCGAAGGTGTTTGTAGAATTGTAGGCTTGGGCCGAGGCATCGATATTTTTTTGACGGGTCCACAACAGTTTTCCTTTGAGGCTGATTTTCGAGACATCATTGCGAGTATTCGTTTTAAAAGTTCCCCCGAAAATACCTTGTTTTTTGATTATCAACGAGGGTTACGTCGGCGCTATCAAGCAGCATTGGCAGAGAGACAGCGAATGGGGGTAAAAAACGATTCTGACCCGCGCTGGAAGAGTCGTTTTCAAGAACCCAATCACATCATCGGAGGGCTTGCTCAGAGCTTAGAATTAACATCTAATCCAGATTTTGATTAGCTTTTTGAGCAAATTGTGGAAAACTATGTGGAAAACGATACAAAATTGTGGGATGCGAGCACTTTGCAGCGATTAAAAGAGCTAAAATCTATAAAAGCCAACGTTACTGTTGGTAACGCTTTTCCTAAATTACCTCTTTTGACCTTAGATGGTAAGGGGTTTCTGTTGGAAAATATACACAGCGATTATACTTTATTGTTTTTCTATGACCTAGGCTGTACACATTGCCGAAAAGCTACCCCAGCACTCGTGACAATGGCCAAACAATACACCAATAAATTGAATGTCGTAGCCATTACGCTCGACCCCGACGAGGTCGGATGGAAAGCCTTTATTAATCAATTTCAAACGTAAAACTGCCTCAACGCCAGAGATACAGCCCGTTCCATCGAATTTCACAAATTGGGAGTCATAGAATATCCCACCATTTACCTGCTCGACCGAGACAAAAAAATAGTGAGGCGTTGGTTGAAAGTGGAAGAACTTTCCGCTTATCTGGTCAGTCGATAAGAAGCCGTGAGTTGAAGGCCGCTAAAACGCTGCTGAAAACGACTGTTTCTTAATTGGGACTCGCCAGGTACTGAGTAGGCAATGTACATATCGCTTATGCCCTGAATACTGGCTAAATATCGTATACCTACCGAAAGTTTATTCATGTTGAGAGCCACCCCCGCATGATACCCAAACGCGTAGGTGCGATAAGGCGAAAAGGTAAGTGGCGTCGAAGAGTATTGCGACAAAAAGTTCTTGAGGTTGCTGTCGTCAAATAGTTGTAGTGAAACGAGTGGCCCACCTGTAAATTCCAGCCGTTTATGCTTGTAGCCTAACGAAAGCGGAATATCCAACTGCCCGTACTGAATGGAGGTTTTGTTGGTACTGGCTGTTGATTCTATTTCGCCACCTTTAATAGAGAGTAAGGCTTCTACCTGTAAAAAAACATCTTCCGTACTGCGTACATATACACCTACTATATAGCCCGCCTTGCTACTTCCTTGGGTGGTTATGGTTTCTGGGGTAGTTGAGCTTGACGTCGCTCGACGTCCAAGAAAATCATCTCCTTTGAGCTGCGAAATCTGTAATCCCGCTTTCAATCCCCACTCTGCTCGTTGGGCGTGTGCTCCCAAGGCCGTCAAAACATAAAAAGCGGCAAGTAATCGTTTCATAAAACTCCTTTTTATAGTTTTAAAATAGATAAGTGATTTTCTAGTTTCAAAGTTCACTATCTTTTACTTATAAATCCAACAAACGAATGAAAAAACACCTGTTAGTTTTTCTTAGCATTCTGATTCAGAATGTGTATCAAAGCCACGGTCAAGAAGTTGATGTTTGTGTATATGGCGGAACTTCGGCGGGAGTAATTGCCGCTTATACTGCGGCCAAATCAGGTAAAAAAGTCCTTCTGATTGAACCCAGTCGGCATCTGGGCGGTCTTAGTTCAGGTGGATTGGGACAAACTGATATTGGTAATAAATATGCTATTACGGGCGTAGCTCGCGATTTTTACCGTCGTGTTGGTCAGCATTATGACAAATTTGAACAATGGACATTTGAGCCACACGTGGCCGAGCGATTGTTTAATGATTACATCAAAAGAGCAAATGTGCCTGTGTGGCTCGAACATCGTTTGGTAAAAGTTCAAAAACAAGGCGAAAAAATTCAGGCTATTGAAGTAACTGCTTCTGAATCAAAAGGGGAAAAAGTACGTATGGTAAAAGCTAAAATGTTTATCGACTGTACCTATGAAGGTGATTTGATGGCTCAAGCGGGAGTAAGCTATATCGTTGGACGAGAAGCCAATAGCCAATATAACGAAACTTGGAATGGAGTACAAATGCACGACAAACACCAATTCCCTGAAGGAATTGACCCGTATATAATTCCTGGTAACCCTTCGAGTGGGTTATTATGGGGAATTTCCAGTGCAGCTTTAGCCCCAACGGGTTCGGGGGATAAGCTATTACAGGCGTATAATTTTCGGTTGTGCCTAACCAAAGACCCCGCTAATCGAATTCCGATTACTAAACCGGCTCGTTATGACTCGACCAAGTACGAATTACTATTACGGCAAGTAGCGGTCGAAAAACCTACACACATCAATTGGGGCGTGATGCACATTGCTGATATGCCTAATTCAAAAACGGACATTAATAATAAAGGTGGTTTTTCGACGGATATGATTGGGATGAACTATTCGTATGCCGAAGCGGATTACCAAACCCGTAAACAAATCATTAAAGACCATGAGGATTACACTAAAGGCTTTTTGTACTTCGTAGGGCATGACCCTCGAATGCCAAAACATTTGCGTCAACAAATGCTCGAATGGGGGTATCCTAAGGATGAATATCTTGATAATAAACACTTTTCGCATCAAATCTACGTCCGTGAAGCGCGTCGAATGGTAGGCGAATACGTAATGACGCAACACAATTGCGAAGGCCGAGAAGTCGTAAAAGATGGTATAGGAATGGCAGCTTATACTATGGATTCGCATAATTGTCAACGGATACTTTTTAAAAACTCTATCACGGGAAAGATGGAGGTTCGTAACGAAGGCGATGTACAAGTGGGAGGGTTCCCCCCGTACCCAATTAGCTATCGGTCGCTGATTCCTCGTAAGTCGGAATGCCAAAACTTGTTTGTCCCCGTGTGCTTATCGGCAACCCACATTGCCTATGGCTCTATTCGAATGGAACCTGTCTTTATGGCTCTTGGACAAGCTTCGGCGATGGCGGCAGTTCAGGCCATAAATACCCAAAAATCCATTCAAGAAATAGACATTGAGACACTTCAAAAAACACTAAAAACCAATCCTCTTGTGGATGGTAGTAAACCCGATATTTTGTTGGATAACGACGTTACCCCTGCTAGTATCCAAGTCGTTGGTGATTGGCAAACCTTGAAAACAGGAAGTAAATATGCTGCAACGCAGTTAGTCGATAACTCCCTTGGGAAAATCATAAAATCGGTTCGGTTTACGCCCGAAATCCCTCAAAATGGAGAATATGAACTCTACCTTTATAATCCTAATCCAACGGGCGGCGGCGGCAATCCAGGCGATGCTCAAAATCAGTCTAAAGCAAGCCAAACAAAGCTGAAAGTAAAGACTGCGAATAAAGAACAAGAACTGGTCATTTCGACTCGCGAACAAGTAAGTGACTGGATTCGAGTAGGTAGTTTTTCGTTGGCCGAAGGAAAAAGTAATTTTGTCGAAATTACCAACGAAGATGCTGATGGTATTGTCGTTGCAGATGCTGTATTGTTTGTTCCGAAGCGTACAGTCAGACGGTAGACAAACTGAGATAGTTTCTGGTCAAACCATCGTTTGACAAAGACCAAAACTTCAAAAAGTCATACGCTAGTCAGACTTTTTGAAGTTTTGGTCTGACTAGCGTATGACCAAGGTTAGAGAATTAAGAAGGGTCAAGTATTTTGCCCATAAATAATGACTATCAGTTAGTTGAAATGGAAAGTCTGATGTTAATTTTTCTAAAAAAGTGGTAAAGCATCGCTTCCCGAAAATGAATTGACATCGGCTTTAAACCAAGTTTTCATAATGGTCACAAAGTTCCGTTTCTGGCTGGAACGTATTCCGATATCACACCGACTTCGCAAGGCTAAGTGTCACTTTAGGGTCGGCCTGTGGAAGTATCTCCATCAAATTTTGATAAATTTGATTGGCTTCGGTAGCCGACATACCGCTCAGTTTGAGTGTTTGCTGGATTTCGTCAGCAGTTTTTCCGTTAGCACTGTTCAGCAATATCCGAGGGCTGTGTGCAAACTCAAAGGAGAAACAAACACATTTTTGCTCTTTTGAGCAGTTTCGTTGTTGAGTGTTTTAAAAAACTCAAAGGCAAATTCATTGGTTTGGCTGGCAAACTTCGACGGAATACCAATAGGGGTTACGCCGTCGGAAGAGGTAGATGAAGTGCATCCTAAGGCAGCCCAAAGTAGGAATAGTGTGGCCGCAATGACCATGACACTTTGGAAAAAGGAAGATGATTTCATATGTGTTTCAAGGCTTAAGGCTTGTGTCATAAATGCGAATTTTTAGGGGTAAAAACTAGCTTCTATGATGCTGCTGTGGTAATAACGATTGTAAGCAAAAAAAAATTTCAAATCCCGTGCAACCTTTGTAGTTGTTTTTTGCATCTACCCATTGAAACAGCCTAGATATGGTGAGAATTTTACAGCTATTCACAAACGAAGGCCAATTGGTCAAAGCCTTACAAAAAGGCGACCCCAAGGCGCAACGGTACTTCTACGAAAAGTACTCGGCTCGTATGTTGGCAGTTTGTGTGCGTTACCTGAACAATCATATGGAGGCAGAAGATGTAATGATAGAAGGGTTTATGAAGGTTTTTGAACGCATTAATCAGTATAAAGGAGAGGGAAGTTTTGAAGGATGGATGCACCGCCTTATTACGAACGAAGCGTTGATGCGATTGCGCACTCGACGTCATATTGAGATGGACATCGACGCCCCAGAAATCCACCAGCATGTACATGTTGAAAGTGTCGAACACCGCTTAGAAGCAGATGACCTAATGGTAATGTTAGCAAAGCTTCCTACGGGGTATCGGACAGTTTTCAACTTATACGCCATCGAAGGGTATTCTCATGCTGAGATAGCCGACCAGTTGGGTATAAACGAAAGTACCTCAAAATCCCAGTTGCATCGAGCAAGGACTTTACTCCAACAAATGATTTCGGAAGTTGAAGGTTTAAAATGGAAAGTGTAAAACACTAAAAATATGAAAAAGCATCCAGTTGATGAATTGTTCTCACGCAAACTTCGCGACGCTGAAATAACCCCTCGTGATGAAGCTTTTCAGAAGTTTCAACAAAGGTTAAAGGCCAAAGAGCGCCGAATAGGTTGGTGGCAAAAAGGGCTTTGGCTCGCGGCTGCGGGAGTGAGTTTGTTGCTAATAGTAGAAGGAGGCTGGTGGTTGAGTCAACAACCTAACGAAATAAACACTTTGGCGTTGTCAAATAGATCTTCTACAAATGGGATTGCTCCTTCATCTCATCAAACAAGCGAACAAAAAGTAGCTGATGCTACCAACGAGCTAACTAGTCTTGAAAACAATGCCCAAGTAGGGGTAGGGAGCCGTACAAAAAGTGAGGCTACTACTTCTTCGTCGGCAACGACACCCAGTAAGCATCATGTGAAGCTAAAAGACGCAATTCAGCCGTTGGTGCAAGAAACACAAATCGCCCAAGTGGAAGTAACTACCACCGCTAGTGAGCCACAAATAAAAATAGAAGAGCCTACCAAAACAGTAGTATTGACAAATGCCGCAACAGCCAAGCCAACCGAAAAAACGGTCGTTCTTCAACTTCCTGAATTGGAAAAAACGCTGGTTGTAGTCAACGAGTCGCAAACCACGGTTGCCGCAACAAATTCCTCAATGACCGACAACGATGTATTAAATAAACCTCGTAAGTCAACAAGAATGGCGAAAGTATGGCAGCAGCTTAAAAATGCCAAAAACGGAGAAAAAGTCGATTGGGATGAAGTCGGATTTAACCCTAATAAACTGGTAACCAAAGCTATTGGCAAGTAAAACATTGATTTTTAAAACTATAACGACGACAACTTCAACAATTAATATAGCCATGAAAAATGTGATCACAGCCATCGTTCTAACCGTAATGACCAGTATTGCTGCTTACGCCGAAAAGTACACTGTAAAAGGGGACACTCTGATTGTTCAATTTGGGAATAATACCCGAATCATCGTTCAAGCGAAAGACAAATCAGAAATTCGAAATTTAAAGCAATATGACCTCAATAAAATCATTCGTGATTTGGGAGCTACACTCGATTCTAGCGGAAAAGAAACTTATATCTACATCAATGAGCAAAATGGCCGTAAATACTTAAAAGACACTGTTTTGGTCATCAGTCGCAAAGAAGGAGAAGTGCAAATACCTATCAATGACTCTTCTTCTAGCTCTTCGGTAGAAAAGAAAGAAGAAAAGTATGAGAATGACAATGATAAATCGAACAGCGATGATGAAAAAATCACCCGAAGTGTTACCAGACGTTATAAAAGTCCACGTAATGGATTTAATGCCTTGGTAGGGCTCAATACCTACGCTAAAAATACTCCACTTTCGTACAACCAAACGGATTACGATTTACTGCCGTGGGGATCACGTTTTGTGAGTTTGAGTTGGGTGAGAGGTGCCGCCATAAGTAGAGGAAAAGACGCTTCATTAGGGTTGGATCTTGGAGTGGATGTTTCGTGGTACAATCTTATGTTTGATGGCAATAATACTGTCCGTAAAGATACCAAAGCAATTAGCTTTCCTACTGCCTCTAACGACCCACACAAATCTAAACTCACTGCGGCTTATGCCAATTTATCATTGATGCCAACGCTTGCCGTTCATCGCGGGCCTATTTCATACTTAAGTGTCGGAATGTACGCAGGCTATCGACTTGATAGTTATACCAAAACTCAAGAGACAAAGAAAGGTCGTTCGGAGCGTATTCACTCCAATTATTTCTTAGATAACTTTCGCTACGGTTTTGGGGCAGAATTAGGGATTCGCCATTTTCCTGACCTATTTATGCAATACGACCTCAGTGAGTTGTTTGAAACAAACAAAGGGCCCGCAGTACGAATGATAAGTTTTGGTGTTCGTCTATAGTTCTAATAACTAGAGAGTTACGGTTTCTCCAATGTCATAACAGAGGTACTGTAATTCTCTTTTTTGATAAAAAAAGAAAAATATTTTTTGTCAAAAAGTTTGAAGTGAATTAAAAACCGCATACATTTGCGACTCCAAAAAAGACAAAGAAGTCTTTTAAGAGTTTTTAAAATAATAAGGGGGTGTACCAGAGTGGCCAAATGGGGCAGACTGTAAATCTGCTGACGTACGTCTTCGGTGGTTCGAATCCATCCGCCCCCACCTTTTTACATATAATATTAGCGGGAGTAGCTCATTTGGTAGAGCGGTAGCCTTCCAAGCTTCAGGTGGCGGGTTCGAGCCCCGTCTCCCGCTCAAAATGGAGTCGTAACTTGAAAAGTTGCAAGCATTTACCTAATAGGATTTTGTCGCTCCATAGCAAGTTAATTGTTACTTGTTAATTGTTAATTGGAAGTTTTAACTACAAATAACTGTTAACGAATAGCAATTAACTTTTTTATTGAAAAGCCGTTATAGCTCAGGGGTAGAGCACTTCCTTGGTAAGGAAGAGGCCCGGGGTTCAAATCCCCGTAACGGCTCTAGCAGATAAAAATAGTTAATATTTTAGGAGTTCTTTTAGCGGTAGTAGTGATAGCTATGGTCGTCATTTACCGTAAAAACTCTGAATACTCAAGTTTTCTCTGTAAATCCATAATTAATACAAAACCAAATTTTAGTTAATAAAACAATGGCAAAAGAACAATTCGACCGGAGTAAACCTCACGTAAACGTAGGTACAATCGGTCACGTTGACCACGGTAAAACTACTTTGACTGCTGCTATCACCAAAGTTCTTTCAGAAAAAGGTTTGGCAGAAAAGAAAGATTTCTCGTCGATTGACTCCGCTCCAGAAGAAAAAGAGCGCGGTATCACTATCAACACTGCGCACGTAGAATATCAAACAGTAAACCGTCACTATGCTCACGTTGACTGTCCAGGTCACGCTGACTACGTGAAGAACATGGTAACTGGTGCTGCCCAAATGGACGGTGCCATCCTTGTAGTAGCTGCTACTGATGGGCCAATGCCACAAACTCGTGAGCACATCCTTCTTGCACGTCAGGTAGGTGTACCTCAGTTGGTCGTTTTCATGAACAAAGTTGACATGGTTGACGATCCAGAGTTGTTAGAACTTGTTGAAATGGAAATCCGTGAGTTGTTGTCATTCTATGAATTCGACGGCGATAACATTCCAGTAATTCAAGGTTCAGCTCTTGGTGGTTTGAACGGTGACGCGAAATGGGTTGCTACTATCGATGCTTTGATGGAAGCTGTTGATAGCTTTATTCCAACTCCTGCTCGTGATACAGACAAGCCATTCTTGATGCCAGTTGAAGACGTGTTTACAATCACTGGTCGTGGTACTGTAGCAACAGGCCGTATCGAGCGTGGTATCATTAACTCTGGTGAGCCTGTAGAAATCTTGGGTATGGGAGCTGAAAACCTTAAGTCAACTGTGACTGGGGTTGAAATGTTCCGTAAAATCCTTGACCGTGGTGAAGCTGGTGACAACGTAGGTTTGCTTCTCCGTGGTATTGAAAAATCAGATATCCGTCGTGGTATGGTTATCTGTAAGCCAGGTTCAGTTAAGCCTCACGATAAATTCAAAGCAGAGGTTTATATCTTATCTAAAGAAGAAGGTGGTCGCCACACTCCATTCTTTAATAACTACCGTCCTCAATTCTATTTCCGTACAACTGACGTAACAGGTATCATCACTTTGCCAGCTGGCGTTGAGATGGTTATGCCTGGTGATAACTTGACAATCACTGTTGAACTTATCAACTCAATTGCAATGGAAAAAGGTCTTCGTTTCGCGATTCGTGAGGGTGGACGTACGGTAGGTGCTGGTCAGGTTACTGAAATCCTTTAATCCAAGGACACGCCAACTATAAAAAAGGGGAAGCTCGAAAGAGTTTCCCCTTTTTATTTTGTAACTAACTAATTGTTTTGGCGTTTATTTTCGAGTATCAAATGATACCATTAAGGTCAGTAATTATTGGAATATTATTGGGAGGCTTATCTCCACGCCCAGGCCCCTGTGCTGCACCTTACTGATAAGGTGGTTGAAATTAAGTTATGGAAAGGCACTTGGCAAATAAAGTCTAATCCCGTACATCGGTTCAAGTACCGATTTCCTATTTTTTTTAGTACTTTTGCACCTTTGTTCTACCCTACTATATGGCTGAAAAAAGAAACTCTGCCCTTATTTTTATCTTCATAACGTTACTAATTGATGTAACTGGCATTGGGGTTATTATTCCTGTATTTCCAAAACTTATTACAGAACTTATCGACGAAGGCTTATCGCAAGCGTCACTTTATGGTGGTTGGTTAACGTTTGCGTACTCGGTAATGCAATTTATTTTTTCTCCAATTTTGGGAGGCTTAAGCGATCAATACGGACGTCGACCTGTATTATTGGCTTCGTTGTTTGGTTTTGGTATTGATTATATATTTCTAGGATTTGCGCCAAGTATTGGATGGTTATTTTTAGGACGACTTATTGCTGGAGTATTAGGTGCAAGTTTCACAACTGCAGGAGCCTACATTGCAGATGTAAGTCCACCAGAAAAACGTGCCCAAAACTTTGGACTTATTGGCGCAGCTTTTGGGTTAGGTTTTATCATTGGTCCCATGATTGGAGGGCTTCTGGGGCAATATGGTGCGCGAGTTCCTTTTTTTGTATCGGCAGGACTAACACTCCTAAACTGGTTTTACGGCTATTTTGTATTACCCGAATCATTACTCCCCGAAAACCGCCGCCCATTTGATTGGAAACGAGCCAACCCTGTCGGGTCGTTGCGTCATTTGAGAACGTATCCTATTATTTTTGGACTGGTCATCCCTCTCGTATTTATCTATCTTGCAGGCTATTCAACTCAAAGTACATGGACTTATTTTACAATGGAAAAGTTTGGTTGGGATGAAAAATGGGTAGGATATTCACTGGCATTTGTCGGAATCATGGCTGCACTAGTTCAAGGAGGGCTTACGCGTACAATTATCCCTCGTTTGGGTAATACAAAATCCATTTACTGGGGGTTAAGCGCATACGGAATTAGTTTTTTTATGTACGCTTTTGCCAATCAGGGATGGATGTTATTTGCTATTACCGTATTAGCAGCTCTGGGAGGAATTGCAACCCCTGCTCTGCAAGCGATTATGTCTAATGAAGTACCTGCCAATGAGCAAGGAGAGCTAAGAGGGGCGTTGACGAGCCTAATGAGCCTAACGGCCGTAGTAGGCCCTGTAATGATGACAAGCTTATTTGCGTACTTTACAACCGCAAAAGCCCCTTTTATTTTTCCAGGCGCACCCTTTATAATGGGTGGGGTATTAACTTTGGTTAGCTTGGTTTTAGTGCGCCAAATTTTATCTCGAAAATGATTTTTTGAAAAAAATTGCATTTGTGTAATTTGTTTCATACTTTTGCAGTCCGATTTCAAGAAGTAATATATACACGGGCATAGTTTAAAGGTAGAACTAAGGTCTCCAAAACCTTCGGTCTGGGTTCGAGTCCTGGTGCCCGTGCAACTTTTGCGCAAAATGAACTCAATTGTAGAATTTGTAAAAGCCTCATGGGACGAGGTTCGGCACAATGTTACTTGGCCCAAGCTTAATGACCTTCAATCAAGTACAACACTTGTACTCCTTGGCTCGCTTATCTTTGCGGCTGTCGTAGGTCTCATGGACTTCCTATTTGAGAACGCCCTCAATTTCCTTTATCAGTCATTCTAAGGGCTTTTGTCCCGGTCATCCAAACGTTGAGCAGGTATGAGTAATCTGAATTGGTACGTTATCCGGGCTGTGTCTGGTCAAGAAAAAAAAATCAAGTCTTATCTTGAGAATGAAATCGTCAGACAGGGCCTTCAGGAAGCTATTCCCGAAATTCTAATCCCTACGGAAAAGATTGTCGAAATGCGTAACGGAAAGAAGCGTATTCGCGAGAAGAACTTCTTCCCAGGCTACATTATTATTTCGGCTGATTTAGCCAAAGGAGAGGCACATCACCTTATTACGACAATGCCAGGCGTATTAGGATTTTTGGGGAACACAAGTGGTAATTCTAAAATACCTGTACCGTTGCGTCAGTCGGAAATCAATCGAATTCTCGGTAAGGTCGAAGATGCGGTAGAAGAAGTAGAAACACCGAAAGTAAGTTTCTTGAAAGGCGAGAGTGTTAAAATTACGGATGGACCATTTAGTGGGTTCATTGGTACCGTGGAAGAAATTTTTGACGATAAGAAGAAGCTTAATGTCGTTGTAAAAATATTCGGGCGTAGTACGCCCGTGGAGCTGGGTTACGCACAAGTCGAAAAAGAGAGCTGATTTTTCAGAATGTTGCCGGGAGTACGAGACAAAAAGCTTCCACGTTGTCTATCAGCCGTACGTCCGAACCGGTAACGCCAATTTAAACGTTTTAAAACGATGGCGAAAGAAGTAGCAGGTTACGTCAAACTGCAAGTGAAAGGTGGCCAAGCCAATCCTTCACCCCCAATTGGACCAGCACTTGGTTCGAAGGGTTTGAACATCATGGAGTTCTGCAAGCAATTTAACGGTCGTACGCAGGACAAGATGGGGATGATTCTACCCGTTGTAATTACGTACTACAAAGACAAATCATTCGAATTTGTTATCAAAACTCCACCAGCACCTATCTTGCTTTTGGAGGCAGCGAAAGTAAAAGTTGGTTCTGCTCAACCTAACCGTAAGAAAGTTGGCTCAGTAAGCTGGGATCAAGTAAAAACGATTGCTGAGACAAAAATGCCAGATTTGAACTGCTTTACGGTAGAATCCGCAATGAAGATGATTGCTGGTACAGCACGTAGTATGGGTATTACAGTATCAGGTAAAGCCCCTTGGGACAACTAATCACGAAGCGGACGTAAAGACATTTTGAACAATGGCAAAGTTGACTAAAAAAAGAAAAGAAGCTTTAGCGAAATATGATACTAAAGTAGAGTATTCGTTCGAGAAAGCAGCAGAAATTCTGAAAGACATCACTTACACGAAGTTCGATGCTTCGATTGATATTGATGTTCGTTTGGGTGTTGACCCCCGCAAAGCTGACCAAATGGTTCGTGGCGTGGTGGCTTTACCACACGGTACAGGGCGCGAAGTACGTGTATTAGTACTTTGTACTCCTGATAAAGAAGCCGAAGCAAAAGAAGCTGGCGCTGACTTCGTTGGATTGGATGAGTTTATTCAGAAAATCGAGAAAGGATGGACTGACGTAGACGTAATCATTACAATGCCAACAGTAATGGCCAAAATTGGCCGTTTGGGTAAAATCTTAGGTCCTCGTGGCTTGATGCCAAACCCTAAGTCAGGGACAGTGACGTTAGAAGTTGGTAAAGCGGTAAAAGAGGTGAAAGCAGGTAAAATCGATTTCAAGGTTGACAAGTTTGGCATCATCCACACTAGCATCGGCCGTGTGTCATTTGCTCCTGATAAAATCGCCCAAAACGCTCAAGAGTTGATTGCGACTTTAATGAAGCTTAAACCTTCTTCGGCTAAAGGTACTTACGTAAAAAGCGTACACCTCTCAAGCACAATGAGTCCAGGTGTCATCATCGATAAAAGCACGATTGCAGGAATATAATTATGACACGCGAAGAAAAAGCCGTTATCATAGAGGAACTCAGCGACAAGTTCAAGGCGATTCCTTACTTCTACATTGTTGATGCCGCTGGCATGACAGTAGGAGAAACAAACAACCTACGCCGTAAGTGTTTTAACCAAGGAGTAGAATATCGCGTTGTTAAGAACACGCTGATCGCAAAGGCACTTGAAACATTAGATACTGATTATTCGTCATTCAACGAAACCGTTTTGACGGGCTTCTCAGGAATCATGTTTCACCCAGAGTCAGGCAAAGTAGCTGCTAAATTGATTAAAGAATTTCGCAAAGAATCAGGTAACGATAAATTGAAGCTCAAAGGCGCTTCAGTTGAGTATAGCCTATTCATCGGCGAAAATCAGTTAGAGACACTTTTGACCCTGAAGTCAAGACAAGAATTAATCGGGGAAATCGTTGGTTTGTTGCAATCTCCTGCGAAAAATGTCGTATCGGCATTGCAAAGCGGAGGCGGCAAATTGGCTGGTATCCTCAAAACCCTTTCAGAACGCGAAGGGTAATTCAATTACAAAATTTGGAGCATTGCAATTCACTCAATTATTAATTTCAATGTTTCAAGTTCACAAATTTTCAAATTCAAAAAAACTCGTAACAAATTTTAACATTACAATACAATGGCAGATTTGAAAGCATTCGCAGAACAGCTTGTTAATCTTACAGTAAAAGAAGTAAATGAACTTGCTGCAATTTTGAAAGATGAGTATGGTATTGAACCAGCAGCAGCAGCTCCAGTAATGGTAGCAGCAGCAGGTGGTGGTGATGCAGCTCCAGTTGTAGAAGAAAAAACAGCTTTTGATGTAATCTTGAAATCAGGCGGTGCTGCCAAATTGCAAGTTGTTAAACTTGTAAAAGATTTGACAGGCCTTGGCTTGAAAGAAGCGAAAGAACTAGTAGACGGCGCTCCAAAACCATTGAAAGAAGGTATTGCTAAAGACGAAGCAGAAGCTTTGAAGAAGCAATTGGAAGAAGCTGGTGCTGAAGTAGAGATTAAATAATTTCTGTACTTCTCCATCTTACAAACAGACAGGAATAGGCCTGACCTTGTGTCAGGTCTTTTCCTGTTTAAGTAAGTATAACTGTTTTTGCTATTGAAACAACTTTTCGTAAGTCAAAATCAGACATAGTAATTAGTCACAATTATTACGCCCAATAGCGTTTCTTCTTTAAAGAATTTTTGCCTGAAACACTTCGCTACTCGTAGGGGCGATGCAAAGGGGTAAAATTCTAAAATCTACGAGGCAACCATAAGTTTTTTGCAAAAATTTATTTAGTTCCCGCGTTCATTATCCTTAGAACGTCGTCTGGTTCGTATCCACCAAAAACTTGTAAAGCCTTGGTAACTAAACAAACTCCACGTAGAAGTTTTGCCCGGATTAAACCCGTTATAGATTATCCGGACTTCCTTGATGTACAGCTTCGCTCGTATCGCGAATTCGTAAATTTAGATACAGCAGCCGAAGAACGTCATAAAGAAGGGTTGTACAAAGTATTCGAAGAGAACTTTCCTATCTCTGATTCACGTGAAAACTTTGTCCTCGAATTTGTTGATTATGCCCTAGATCCGCCAAAATACTCTGTAAATGAGTGTATTTCGCGTGGTTTGACGTATTCAGTGCCATTGAAAGCGAAACTTCGCCTAAAATGTAACGACGCTGATAACGAAGACTTTGAAACCATCGAGCAGGAAGTGTTCTTGGGTGCTATCCCATACATGACCGAAAAAGGCTCGTTTGTGATTAATGGTGCTGAGCGTGTTATCGTTTCTCAGCTTCACCGTTCGCCAGGAGTGTTTTTCTCGATGAGTAAACACACCAATGGTACTAAATTGTACTCGGCTCGGATTATTCCTTTTAAAGGGTCGTGGATTGAATTCTCTACGGACGTTAACAACGTAATGTATGCTTACATCGACCGTAAGAAAAAATTTCCTGTAACTACCCTACTTCGGGCCATTGGCTTCGGTTCTGACAAAGAAATCCTTGATTTGTTTGAACTTTCAGAAGAAATTCCTGCTACTTCTGCCAGCTTGAAAAAAGCCGTAGGACGTCGCTTGGCGGCACGGGTTCTACGAACATGGACAGAAGACTTTGTTGACGAAGATACAGGTGAAGTAGTATCTATCAGTCGTAACGAAGTATTGCTTGAGCGCGACTCTCTTATCTCGGCCGATGACTTAGACGTGATTCTTGATTCGGGGCAGAAATCAATCATTCTGCATCGCGAGGACATGAACATGGCCGATTACAATATCATCTATAACACTTTACAGAAAGACAGCTCTAACTCAGAAAAAGAAGCTGTTGAGCAGATTTACCGCCAACTGCGTAACGCTGAAGCGCCTGACGAACAAACGGCTCGCGAAGTAATTCAGAGCTTGTTTTTCTCAGACAAGCGTTATGACTTGGGAGATGTAGGTCGCTACCGTGTGAATAAAAAATTACAATTGGATATTGCAATGTCAACCAAAGTTTTGACAACGCAAGACATCGTATCCATTGTAAAATACCTCATTGGCCTTATCAATGCCAAAGCCGTAGTCGATGATATCGATCACTTGTCAAACCGTCGTGTTCGTACCGTTGGTGAGCAATTGTGGGCACAGTTTGGCGTAGGTTTGGCGCGGATGTCTCGTACCATCAAAGAGCGTATGAACGTTCGTGATAACGAAGACTTCAAGCCTATTGACTTGATTAACGCTCGTACGTTGTCGTCAGTAATTAACTCGTTCTTTGGTACTAACCAGCTTTCGCAGTTTATGGACCAAACGAACCCATTAGCTGAAATTACGCACAAGCGTCGTATGTCAGCCCTTGGACCTGGTGGTTTGAGCCGCGAACGTGCAGGTTTCGAGGTTCGTGACGTTCACTATACTCACTATGGTCGTTTATGTACTATTGAAACACCAGAAGGACCAAACATTGGATTAATTTCTTCATTGTGCGTTTTCGCAAAAGTAAATAAATTAGGATTTATTGAAACTCCTTTCCGTTCTGTAAACAATGGTAAAGTAGATGTAAATAAAGGAATTACTTATTTAACTGCTGAAGAGGAAGATCAAAAAAATATTGCTCAAACAAGTGCAGAATTAGATGAAAAAGGAAATTTCGTAAACGATAAAGTTACCGCTCGTTACGAAGGGGATTTCCCAGTGCTGGAGCCAAAACAAATTCATTTAATGGACGTTGCACCAAACCAAATTGCTTCTATTGCGGCTTCGTTAATTCCGTTCTTAGAGCATGATGATGCTAACCGTGCCTTGATGGGATCGAACATGCAACGTCAAGCAGTTCCATTAATGCGTCCTGAAGCTCCAATTGTTGGTACAGGTATTGAGGCTCGTGTAGCTGAAGATAGCCGTGTATTAATTAATGCTGAAGGCGAAGGAGTTGTTGAGTATGTTGATGCTCGTGAAATCGTTATTCGTTATAACAGATCTAAAGACGAACAATTAGTGTCGTTTGAAGGTGATGTTAAAACATATAAGTTAACTAAATTCCAAAAAACTAACCAAAGTACTTGTATGAACTTAAAACCAATCGTTAAGAAAGGTGATAAAGTTGTAAAAGGACAAGTATTATGTGATGGTTATGCAACCGAAAAAGGTGAATTAGCATTAGGACGTAACTTAAAAGTAGCGTTCATGCCTTGGAAAGGTTATAACTTTGAGGATGCGATTGTAATTTCTGAGCGTATTATTCGTGATGATATCTTTACGTCTATTCATATTGATGAATATTCTTTAGAGGT
>JALQYJ010000129.1 GCA_023254175.1 Runella sp.
AGCTAAAGGTGAGTTTGATGTTTTGGTTATAGATATTGTTGACCATGCTTTGTTTCAATACTGGGGTCACAGAGGTCGAAGTCATTTTCATGCCACCCAAGAAGTTGTCGGCAGCAAGGCCAAGACTTCCTTTTTTGTTAGTGAACTCTTTACGAATTCCGAGCGAGTACATGTAAAAACTTCCCTGAATACCTTGGAGAGTGATTTGATTACCTCTCATTCCACCGTGTAGTTGCATAGCCCAGCCTCTTTTCAATGAAAGGTTTGACATGACACGTCCGCCAATCACTACTCCCGAGTTGCTTGCATTGATAGAGGTTCCGTCTAAGCCTTGTACCTTGCCTTCTAGGTAGTTGTAGTACACATCCACACCACCGTTCAATGTCCATTTTGACGTAAGATACACGTTGGCAAATACGTTGGCCCCTATCACTTGTTGTTTACCGATGTTTTCAAACGTTGTAATGATGGCTCCTGCAAGTGTATCGGAAGGAGTGCTCAAACGCATGATACTGTTGTTGGTTGAGCGGCTAAATACCGAGGTGTTGAGGTACGTTTTCTTGATGCTTGTGCTTAGTGCTAACTCAAAGTTATCTGTCAATTCAGGTTTCAAGTTCGGATTACCAATGCTGATATTGTAGGGGTTAGCGGCGTTAAAGTTGGGGTTCAACTGCTGCAACCCTGGGCGCTGTATACGGCGGTTATAGGCGGCTTTTAAGGTAGTTTTTCCTTTGATATTTTTCGAGATATTGATGCTTGGCACTAAGCTACCGTAGCTAGGAATGTTGATTTTACCAATTTGGTCTTGGGCATTAATCGTTGTGTATTCATAGCGTGACCCTACTTTAAAGGTATATTTGTTGGCAGTTGAGTAAGTGTACGATATGTACCCTGCCACGATGTTTTGGTTATAGTTCAGTAACCCTTTTGGATTACGGGTATCGGCGGCAAACTCACCCGTTGCCCCTGCCACTTGGTAGCTAAAATCGCTATTTACTTGACGCATGATGGTTTTGGCACCGATTTCAAACATCTGATTGGTTTTAATAGGAGTTTGGTAATCGGTCTGAATCGTCGCCTCTTGGTTGACGTTTGAGTTTAAGTTCTTCTGACGACTCAACAAGACACTGTTTTGGCTCAAAAGGTCAGCGTTAAAGTTGTTGGTAAGGTTGCTACGGCTATACTGTGTCGAAATCGACCACTCTTTTCCTGGTGTTTTAAACGTGCGGATATAGTCGAGGTTCATGTCTACGTTGTTTGAAAGGTCGAGAGTGGTTACGTCACGGAAAGTCGTAGAAGCCAGGGTGTTATTCTTAAACAAATTGCTGGTCATGTCCTGGCTACGAATCATATTACGCGTTCCGAAACTCACCCCTGCCGTTAGCGATTGTTTTTTACCCAAATCATAATCAAATCCGAGGTTGTATCGTCCAAACAAGCCATTGTCATAAGCGTCGGTCGACTGCTTCGTTAGCAACGATAGGCCATTTTGAATCGTGGTTTGGTCTAAAGTGGTAGCAGCTTTGTTGTAAAACATCCGTCCAAACCCACCGAGCGTTACGCCCAATTTGCCTTGGCGATAATTGCCATTCAAGCTAAGGTTTGAGCCCCTAGCCCCTACGCCCGCATCAAGGTTGAGCGTCAGTCCTTGGAGGGTAGATTTTTTGGTGATGATGTTGATGATACCTGCCGAGCCTTCTGCGTCGTATTTAGCTGATGGAGAGGTAATTACTTCTACTGATTTAATCAAATCGGCTGGAATCATTTTGAGCGCATCGGCAATGCTACTTGCTACGATGGTAGAAGGTTTGTTATTAATCAACACTCGAATGTTAGCACTACCACGAAGCGAAACGTTTCCGTCTAGGTCAACGCTCAACATCGGTACTTTTTTGAGGACGTCGGCGGCATCACCTCCGCGAGAAGTAAGGTCTTTTTCGGCATTATACACCATTCGGTCTACTTTTTCCTCAATCATTGATTTTTCTCCCGTCACCACTACTTCGGCAAGAGTGCGAATGTCAGGGGTAAGTTTAATTACTGCCAGATCAAGCTCTTGGCCTTTGGTAAGTTTGATGTTGTCAATGGTTTTGTCTTTAAAGCCGATAAACGAAATCATCAACTTATAGTCACCAGCGGCAATACTTTTTAAGGTAAACTTTCCTTTTTCGTCGGCCATGGTACCATCTACGGGCTTACCTGTAGCTTTGTTGAAGAGCGCGATGTTCGCAAACTCCACCGCTTGCGTAGCAGCAGAATCAATGACAAAACCTGTAATGCGAGAGTTGCCTTTAGGAGCGTTACTTTCAAGATTTAAGTTAGGCTGTTGGGTAGTTGTATTACGGTTGCGGCCATTGCCGTCTCCGCTTTGCATACCTCCTCCTGACCCCCCTGGAAATTGTGCATGGGTGGCTGTCATACCCAATGCTATTATGACGAGAGTAAGAATAGTTTTCATCTGCTTTGTTCGTTTTGGTGATACAAAACAAATACGTAAGCAGTTAGTAAAAAAATACAATAGACTGAGGGTAGTCAAACGACGATAAGTGGCGGTTTTTGGACGATTAGAGGTATTTTTTACCTTTTATTCGTTCTTCAGACACATTAGTAGAATACAATTTCGTTTCTATCGACAAAAAACGGTAATTAATAGAGTAAAATGGGGTGTTTGGTGGAAAATGAAGTTCCGAAACGTAGCCTGTTACACCTTCACAAAAATCTTGTGGCGATACATTGCGTACAGCATCAACCATACCAACAACAAGCCGCCGAGGGCGTTGAAAACTTCGTGCCATGGCTGGGGCGCATGGCCGTAAAGCCCCGCAAACAACAACCGCGAGGTTTCACCAAAACTGATAAAACGACACGCCAAGTAAATCACCAACGAATTCATCCCAATTACTTTGAAGAAAAACGTCCAGCGTGTGTATTTTTTGACGTCGATGATCCAGTAGAAAAGAACCACCATCAAAAAAGCCATTCCGCCTGTTAGTAGAATAAATGAACTCGACCACAAATGTTTGTTAATAGGAAAAAATGGTGACCATGCTAATCCCGCCACTACTCCAATGACGCCCATGAGGCTCAGTTGTTTCAGTTTTTGAGCTACTGAAATAGCATTATTTTGCAAAATATCTCCTGCCAAACACCCCAAAATGGTCAGGCAAGTGGCTGAGAGTTGAGTGGTCATGGCAAGTTCATCGTAGGTTTTTTGTTTGAGGCGGCCAGGCATAAAAGTACGGTCGAGCCAGCCCACTAAATTTCCTTCAAACGTCAAATCTCCTGCGGCAAACCCTGGGGCGGGAATGAGCATCAATACCGAAAAATAGATCATTAAAACCCCCAAAGCGATGTAAAGCATTTGTGTCCACGTACAACGCATGTACAGCAAAGCCACTAAAAAAGTAGCGATACCAATCCGCCCCAAAACCGTGCCATAGCGAATATGGGCAGGGTCGAAAATATCGACAGGCGCATTTTTGTCTAAAATTCCCAACACAAACAAAATTAACATTCGCTTGAAAACCTTTTTTGTCAATTCTGTTTGTGAGATTCCTTTGGCCAAACCGCTTTTGAGGCTAAATGCTAACGATACTCCCGCCATGAATAAAAACAGTGGGAAAATGAAGTCATAGAACGTAAAGCCGTTCCAATCGGGGTGATGAAATTGTTCGGCAATGGCGTCGATAAACGCCCACCCTGTTTTTCCGCCCAATAGGTAAAGAAAGGCACCACCGCCCGAAATCATGAGCATATCAAAGCCCCGAAGAGCGTCAAGCGAGGCCAAGCGGCCTGATGGAGAAGCTGCGTTCATTGTATTCTAAATTTTTTGATGCGATGAAAGGTTAGGTAACTGGCGTCGTGGTTGTTGTGTAATCCTCTCCAAGCCATTAGTCACCAGCGTGCTATAAGCGCATTTTTTTATGCCAGACGTAGATTGGAAGGATGCACGCTTTTAAAAGCAGTCTCGCGTTTACAAATACCTTTGATGGGGTTAAAATTGACTAGTGAAGAAGAAAAAAAGTTAATGGTGTAAAAAGTTAAATCAGGCTTTCAAAACTATTAAAAACAAAAAACTGCAATTAACTATTAAGAAGCTAATTGCAGTTTTGAAGTAGGACCTAACGGGCTCGAACCGATGACCTCTGCCCTGTCAAGGCAGCGCTCTGAACCAACTGAGCTAAGATCCTAGCAGGTTTTGGCCACAAATATAGTAACTTTATGTACCACTCAAGGGAGTTCGGTAAATTTTTTGCGAAGGAATTCGACGTAAAATCAACAGACCAAGCACAAAAATGAACGCCAAAAACAAAAGACTGTTCCGCATTCCCGAAAGTTGGGTGATAATTCCGAAAATGGTTGTTCCTAAAAACGTCGAAAATTTGTCGCAAGCATCGTAAAAGCTAAAGTACGAAGCCGTATCGGGCGTATTTTCGGGTAAAAGTTTGGCGTAAGTAGAACGTGAAAGGGATTGAACGCCTCCCATTACAAAACCAATCGTAGCAGCCAAGCCGTAAAACTCAAGTTCAGTATAAACAAAGTACCCCGAAACACACACGCCAATCCAAATGAATAGAATCAACGCAATGGTTTTGGTATTTCCCCATTTTCCCGATAAAACCGCCGCACAATAGGCACCTACGATGGCCAAGATTTGCAACAACAAAATCGTCACAATCAGTGCATTATCTGGCAAATGAAGTTCATTGCTTCCAAACAACGTCCCGATGTACATCACGGTTTGAACACCCATGTTGTAGAAAAAAAACGATACCAAAAACCGCTTGGTAATGGGCAAATGGTTGAGTTCGGCCAGCACTTTTTTCAGTTCACGAAAGCCGTTCCAAATCCACCCTCCCGTACGTTTTTCGTTGGAAGGAGTACCGTTGGGTAAGTAATAAAAAGGGATTTGTGAAAAACCAATCCACCATACTGCCACTGTCACAAACGAAATACGGCAGGCCGTTCCAGAATCAATTCCACCGTACCATTCGGGTTTGATGAGCATGGTCAAGTTAAACACCAACAACAAGACACTCCCAACGTACCCCATCGTAAAGCCCCGCGCCGACAGTTTGTCGAAGCGGTTCTCGGTAGCGATTTCGGGTAGGTAAGCATTATAAAATACGATACTTCCCGACCAGCCAATCAGCGAAAGCGTAAACGCCAAAATCCCAATCGTGAGGTGCTCACGGTCAAAGAAGTACAACCCCAAACAGCTCAATGCTCCCAAGTACACAAAAAATTGCATAAAGCGCTTCTTCTGTCCGCTAAAATCGGCAATCGCTCCTAAAATCGGATTGACTACTGCAATGAACAAAAACGCAAACGATACCGCAAACGAAAACAAGGCTGAGTTGTTGACGGTCAATCCCAAAAACTCGACATCGGGGCTACCTTGCGCATTGACTGCGGTATTACTAAAATAAATGGGAAAAATCGCCGAGACAATCACCAGCGCATGGACGGAGTTGGCCCAGTCGTACATGCACCATGCGTTCAGAATGGAGGGTTTATTCTTTTCCATAGTTGGATTAAGCCTTTTTCGTTCTGGTCGTAAAATAATACACAGGTATGCCAATCGCTGCAATCAATAGCCCCATTCCAGTATCAAAACGGGTTTTGTCGTCAATCAACAAAATCAAACAAATACCCAAAGTAGCTATAATGTACAAAATAGGCACCACAGGAAATCCGACGGCTTTGTACGGGCGCTCGGTGTTGGGTTCTTTGCGACGAAGCACAAAAATCCCAGCGATGGTGACCATGTAAAACAACAAAGAGCCAAATGTGCAGTAGTTGAGAAGTTCGCTGTACGTTCCTGAAAGGCACAACAAACTCGCCCACAAGCACTGCAACCAAAGCGCTTTGGCAGGCACGCTATTTTCGTTGAGGGTAGAAGCTTGTTTGAGGAATAGGCCGTCTTGCGCCATGGCGTAGTACAAACGTGCGCCCGCCAAAATAAGGCCATTGTTACATCCAAACGTCGAAATCATAATCAAAGCCGCCATAATGCCCGCCGCCGAATCGCTAAAAATTACCGACATGGCCGCCGTAGCTACACGGTCGTAGTCGGCAAACTGAATCCCTTTTGCGAGTACGTCAGCGCCGTCGGGAGTACCTTTGAGAGGAAGAATACTCAAATAAGCAAGGTTGGCCAACAAATAAATGACGGTCACAATAAGCGTTCCTAAAAACAAACTACGTGGGATATTGCGTTTGGGGTCTTTGATTTCGGCCGCGATAAAGGTTACGTTGTTCCACGCATCCGACGAAAACAACGAGCCAATCATCGACACGCCCAACGCCATCAGCAACGCTATTCCTCCGATGGCACTTACGCCACCTTCGCTAGTTGTTTTAGAAGCATCCCAGGCATTTTCGAAGTTTTGAGATAACATTCCACTTTTAAAACCATATCCAAGCCCTACTACAATAAGGCCAAACAACGCCACCAATTTGGCCATGGTAAAGGTATTCTGAATCATTTTTCCACTCTGAATCCCTTTTGTATTAATAAAAGTCAACAAAATAATACTCGTAATGGCGTACAGCGACCCCACCGAAACTTTGACCGACCCAAGGGCAAAAAAGACGTTTTCTGGGTTGAGAATGGGAAAAAAAACAGCGGAGTATTTGGTAAATGCCACGGCGACGGCGGCAATCGTTCCAGTCTGAATCACCATAAATACCGTCCAGCCATAGACGAAACTCAACAAAGGGCCAAATGCTCGCTGGATGTAGATATACTGACCACCTGCCTTGGGCATCATCCCTGCTAACTCCCCGTAGCTCAACGCCGCCGCCACCGTAATTAAGCCCGTCAACAGCCAAGTGAGTAGCAACCAGCCTGTAGAACCGACGTTTCGGGACATATCGGCACTGACGATAAAAATACCAGAGCCAATCATGGCACCAGAGACTAACATGGTTGCATCGAGCAACCCTAGCGATTGTTTAAATCGCGCAGAAGTAGAATCAGACATATGGAAAACGAGAAGGTTTGGTTTTTGAGTTGAGGCAAATATAAAGATATTATAGAGAATTGAAGCCTGTGAGGTTTGATTAACGCCGAAAAATGAAACCTCACAGGCTTAGCAAGTTTTTTACGAAAAACGCTCAAATTTATCCCAATTCGGTTTACGTTTTTCGAGGAACGCATCGCGTCCTTCCTGCGCCTCTTCGGTCATGTACCCTAAGCGGGTGGCTTCTCCTGCAAACAATTGCTGCCCCACTAAGCCATCGTCTACGAGGTTGAAGGCAAGTTTCAACATCCGAATCGCCATTGGACTCTTGCCCAAAATCTCCTGCGCCCACTGGAAGGCCGTATCTTCGAGTTCGTCGTGAGGCACTACGGCATTGACCATGCCCATTTCGAAAGCCTCTTGGGCAGAATAATTACGTCCCAGAAAGAAAATTTCGCGGGCGCGTTTTTGTCCAATCATCCGGGCCAAATAAGCCGAGCCGTAGCCCGCGTCGTAGCTGGCAACGTCAGCATCGGTTTGTTTAAAAATGGCGTGTTCTTTGCTGGCGAGCGTCAGGTCACAGACAACGTGTAAGCTATGCCCTCCACCTACAGCCCAGCCTGGCACCACCGCAATCACGGGCTTGGTCATAAAACGGATTTGCCGCTGTACTTCCAAAATATTGAGGCGGTCGCGGCCGTCTTCGGCGCGGTAGCCTCCTTTTTGGCGGGCTTTTTGGTCGCCCCCTGAGCAAAAAGCCCAAATTCCGTCTTTGGGCGAAGGCCCCTCGCCCGATAACAGTACCACACCTACTTTGGGATCGTGGGTAGCATCTTCAAAGGCATTGAGGAGTTCAAAAGTGGTTTTGGGACGGAAGGCGTTGCGCACTTCGGGGCGGTTGAACGCGATACGGGCAACGCCGTCGCATTTTTTGTAGGTAATATCGGTGTATTCTTTGGCCTTAATCCAGTTTGGCATAGTCGTAGTTTTTTCTACAAATATGCTGGGCGATTTTGATTTTTCCGAACTACTCAACTACAAGCCATATTTTCAAATTGCCAATTGAGCCAAAAATACTTGAACTTGTTGATGAAAATGACGAAAACTAGCGGAACGACTCTCTAACTATTCTATTTCAAACTTACCAGTCAAGCGCTCTATGATTGGGTTAGATATTGCGTTTACAGCCTCAAGAATTCCGTAAACTGACTGTTTTGCCTCCTTTCGTGGGTTTGTTTCTATTGGGTTATTTTTCGTTGAATTTGGGTTTTTTCGTTTAACCTTTAAGTGCCAAATCCAATGCTCAATGCACTTCCAACAAAAAAGACATCATGTTGATGCGCTAAAAATCCCTGTTGACTTACAAAATCGAATTTGTCATCTACTTGTTTTTTGTTTCTCGCACAGTAACGGCTACAAAACTTTTCATCCAACTTAAATCGTACGCTAGAAATACCATTCAAAATGACTTTTTAAAAAGATATTTTGAGCATCATCTTCACCGTGAAATCCGTATTTAATTATTCTCATACTGGTACTCCCTCCAAACAACCGATTATCCAATTTGCCCATTTGAATATCAAATTTTTCATTTATATAAGTCAATTCTTCGTTTTCTTTTGTATAAATAATAACTATTATTGGTATATTTAAAAAATTAAAATTCAATCTAACATAACAGTGATTTTGTTCGATTTTTTTGTATTTAACACCAATTCTAATGCTTTCAATAAGCTTGATTTATCCGAATTGTTTGATTCTATCAAAATATTAATCTGCTATAGTTCTAGGGTTGCATTTTTAATTTCTTAGATTCAATAATCAAGTGCAAT